>DASVYZ010000519.1:0-15085 GCA_036391935.1 Burkholderiaceae bacterium
TGCCGAAGCGCCTTGATCAATTCTTCCGGCCTGTTGCCCAGGGTACGGAACGCCTCGATTGCGATCTCGCGCGACGGCAGGTTTTTGGCGCCGGCGTCGGCCATCCGCTTCATCACATGATCGACGTAGTCGGCATCGAGCACCGGGTAGGCGATCGACGTCGCGCCGTTGAATGCCTGGTTGCGCCGCGTCGTCAATTCGTTGACGCCGGCGCGATGCGAACCCGTGCCGATAAAAAGGAAGTGCCCCGGCGTGCCGGGTCTTGGATTGACCGCATCGCGCGCGGCCTTCAATGCGAGCAGCAGCTGGTTGCCGTCGTCGGTCGTAATCGCCTGTTGCACCTCGTCGATGATCAGAACCACGTCGCGCTTGACCTGGTCGATGAGCTTGATGATGACCTGTGCCAGCGTTTCGCCATCCGGTTCGCCGAGCTTGTCCAGCTTCAGCCCGAGCTTGAAACCCATCACGCCGATTTCGGCGCCGGCGACCGCTTTCAAGCGGCCAAGAAGGGCTGAGCCAGGTGTCTGCAATTGCTCCAGCGTGCTGCGGATGGCTTCGCGCACGAGTTTCGCGGGGTTGGCATTGGTGTCGCTCCACAAATCGACGTAGATCACCAAGGCGCCTTCTTGCTCCAAGGCGGGAACCAGGTCGTGGAGCAGAAATGTCGTTTTGCCGGTTCGGCGCTGGCCGGAGATAAACAAGCCGGAGCGTAAACCTTCGCTCAGCACGTCGGGATGAATCAACTGTTTTGCCATCTGGCTGGCCAGCTCGGTCCGTGCAAAGTATTGGCTCATGGGAATTATGGGGAATTATTTTTACGGAATAATTATGCTCCACAAATAATTTTTATAAAACCTGCGAAAATCAATCCGCCAGGATTTTGGCAAATTTACAACAAAGCGCCGGAAAGCCACGCCATCGTTGTTGAGAGTGCAAGAAATAAGTTCTCAGCGAGGACGCTTCACGGCACACGGAAACCAGGCGGTTCGAACGGGTTGGGACAATTCAGCGCGCAAAGAAAAAAATCCCGGTAAATCCACACGCACGCGTTGCGCCGATTGCGCGCCCTTATTCCGCTTGAACCCCACGGAAGTAGCCGGCAATCATGAATTCCACGATATCTTGTTCATCCATTTTGCTGTAAATGCGAAGGTACTCCACCGCCGGGTCGCAAGTGCGGGAGTAGAAACTGAACAAAATGACGTCGTCGGGAAGATCTCTGCGAAGCAAGCCGCTGGCTTTGGCTTCTTTCACGGCGTCCATCAATACGTTGTTCAATTTGAAAACCTTCGCCACGTAGCGCATGCTCCTGGTCAGCATTTCGCGAACCAAGGGGCTTGTCGACGGCAGGAAGGGCATGCCTCCTCGCAAGCGAACGCGCATCGCCCATTCCAGCAGCGACGTCATTTTTTGTATCGGGTTGTCGGTCTTCGGCAGCGAATCCCAGAACTCTTGCGCACCGTCTAGCAGCCGTATCATTGCCTCGGTCACCAAGTCTTCCCTCGATTTGAAATGCTTGTACAGGCTGGGCTTGGAGATACCGACTTCCTGCGCGACATCGTCCATCGTCATCAGGTCGAAGCCCTTGGAGACCAAAATGCGCGTGGTGGCGTCCAAGATGGCGTCTTCGCGCAGTTTGAATGCCTGGTCTTTGAAACGCAGCTTGCCGAGGATGCTCATTAGTAACTATTTTGACGATTCGGTAAAACAGGATGATATCTTATCCAACAGGTGGCGGTATCGAATCCGACGGCCATTCCTCCATCCCTCCGCCCCCAAAATGCGCCGCATTTCATCCAGGTAAAACAATGGGTTTAACCACTATCCCTACTCCGTGCTAAAAAACACTACTATATGGTAGCATCCGGTACTGGATAGTAAAACCAAGTTTGGAGCCATGTAAATGGGAGCAATCTGGATAACAGGCGCAGGCGGTGCCATCGGTGGGGCGCTGATTCAAGAGCTTCAGCAACAAGGGCGTCCCTTGATACTCACAGGGAGGCGTGCGGAAGAACTGCGGGCGCTCGCCCACTGCCTGGCTGTGCCTGCGACAGTTGTCGCCGCCGACCTGGAGCAGCCCGGCGCTGCCGCCGCCGCGCTGGAAACCGCTGCCTGCGAATTTGAATCGATCGACGGATTCGTTCATTGCGTCGGCTCTTCGCTCATTCGTCCGCTGCATTTGACATCGGACGACGATCTGGAAGCCGTGATGCGCGTTAATTTCTTTTCGGCTGCCTGGGCGCTCAAAGCCTTCATCGCGTTTCAAGTCAAACGCCAGTGCCCCGCGAGCGCCGTGCTGTTGGGCAGCGTGGTGGCGCAAGCCGGCTTCCCCAGTCATGAGGCAATCGGCGCGGCCAAGGGAGCGGTGGCGTCATTGGCGCAGTCGGCTGCGGCGACCTACGCCGACAAGGGCATTCGGGTCAACTGTGTCCACCCGGGGCTGACTATCTCCAAGCTGTCCGCGCGGCTGACGGGTTCCGCGGAGGCGGTCGCAAGAAATGCGCGTCTCAATCCCATGGGCGCGGTAGGCGAGGGCAGGGATGCCGCTTCCATGATTGCGTTTCTGCTTTCCGACAAGGCAAGATGGATCACGGGGCAGCAGATTTCCGTTGATGGCGGACACGCAGCCTTGCACCCTCTGCTCAAGGCATGAGCATCCCGGCCCAGCCCGATAGCTCGGCGCGGCACCGCGCATCCATCGCCGAATGTTTGCGAGGGCTACCGCGCGACTTCCCCTGCTGGGAATACCGCTGCTGGTATTTCATGGCGAGGCGCTGTCATGATGGGAGATCGTTCGAAGGCATCGACGCATCGGCGGCCTCCGGTCGCGCCGGGAGCATCCGCAGCAAGGAGTGGTGCAGCACGTCGCGCGCTGTTCAGGAGCGACATGGCAGCCGAAAGGGCGGCGCCGCACAAAAGCCGGCAAAGCGCATCGGGGGGATCATCGAAGCAGGGTGATCTTTTCGATACGACGAGGGACGCGACATGCACTTGAAACCGAACCTGCCGAAAAAAACCTGCCCCGTATGCGGGCGGGATTTTGCCTGGCGAAAGAAATGGGCGCGCGATTGGGGCCGGGTGACGTATTGCTCGGAGCGTTGCCGCAGGCAACCACATAACAGCGAAACGAACCGATCATGACGACTTTGCGGCTGATTCTGGGCGACCAGCTCAACGTGGCGCATTCCTGGTTCCGCCAGCCGGACCGGGACGTCGTCTACGTGATGATGGAAATCCGCAGCGAGACGGACTACGTGCGGCATCATGCGCAAAAGGTACTGGCGCTTTTTGCATCCATGCGCGCGTTCGCCGAGGCCATCAATAAGGCCGGCCACCGGGTCCGCTATTACCGCGTGGGCGACCGCGACAACCGGCATACCTTTGTCGACAACCTGCGCCAGACCATCAAGGCCGAGCGGGCTGCGTGTTGGGAACGAATGGAGGCCGACGAGTGGCGCGTCGAAGAAGCCCTGGCCGCGGCCGCCCGCGAATTGGGATTGCCTTGCCAGGTCGTGGATGCAGAACACTTTTTGACAAAGCGCGAGGAGATTCGGGCGGCGTTTGCAAGCCGGGTTCCGCGAATGGAATATTTTTACCGGGGCATGCGCCGGCGGCTCGGCATCTTGATCGACGCAAAGGGCGAACCGGTAGGCGGGAAGTGGAATTTCGACGCACAAAACCGCTCGAGATGGGACGGCACGCCTCCGGCGCCGGCGTGGCCGTGGCTCATTCATGATTTGCGCGAGCTGTGGCACGAAATACAAAGCGCCGGTGTCGCCACCATCGGCGATCCGCAGGCGGACAAGCTCAGGTGGCCGATCAATCGCCGGGAAGCGCGCGCCGGGCTGGCGCATTTCATTGCCCATGCGCTGCCCAATTTCGGCGCCTATCAGGATGCCATGCGGGAGCATTCCCCCCTGATTTTTCACTCCGCGCTGAGCTTCGCCCTCAATACCAAGATGCTCAGTCCGATGGAGGTGGTGCAAGCCGCGCTCGATGCGTTCGATGAGGGAAGCGCCCCACTTTCCGCAGTCGAGGGTTTCGTCCGGCAGATCATCGGCTGGCGCGAATTCGTGCGGGGCGTGTACTGGGGAAGAATGCCGGCCTACGCCAAGACAAATTGCCTGGCAGCCGACCGCAAGCTGCCGGCATGGTATTGGACGGGCGACACTGCCATGCGCTGTGTCGGCGATGCGGTGCGCAACTCGCTTTCGCTGGCCTACGCGCACCACATTCAGCGGCTGATGTTGACCGGAAATTTTGCTTTGCTTGCCGGCGTCGATCCCGACGAGGTCGATGCCTGGTACCTGGGCATTTATATCGATGCGTTCGAGTGGGTGGAACTTCCCAATACCCGCGGCATGAGCCAGTACGCCGACGGCGGCTTGCTAGGCAGCAAGCCCTACGCCGCAGGCGCGAATTACATCGGCAAGCAATCCGATTACTGCAAGGGCTGCAAATACGATCCCAAACGGCGTGCCGGCGTCAACGCCTGCCCCTTCAACGCGCTCTATTGGAACTTCATCGATCGCCATTCCGAAAGGTTCGAAAGCAACCCGCGCATGGCGTTGCCGCGCCGCGCCTGGCTGGCATTGAGCCAAGCGGAAAAAGAGGCGATACGCCAAACCGCAAGCGAGTACCTGGACCGCATCGACGCATTGTGAGAGCCGTCATTGAATTGACGGCCACGAGGGGAGTCGGCATGCTTTGTCCTCACCCTGCTGACCCGTGCCGTGATCGCCACGAATCGGTTCCCCTCGCATTGGGACGCGATATCGACGCAAGCGCCTGCCGCCCCGTCTCCAAACGCTTACGACCCGGCCGAGATATATTGCTCGCGCACCGCGAAGCCTGCATAGGGCAGATTCACGGCGGTTACGGTCGCAATATAGTCCGAATAGCGGTATTGCACCCGGGCGGTCGTGTAACCTGCTGCGGCCAGGTTGCCGGGAGACGCATCGCCGAATGACGAGGTAGGCACGCCCAGGCGCGTCTTGAGCCGATCCACCGCTCCAGACCAGGCCGACTGTTCGCCGCGGGAGTCCAGCCCGCGCCGATAGATGTCCACCCCGATCAGCTTTTCCGTGGCGCCGAAGCTAAACCAGAGTTCGCTGATGGGCGGCCCCTCGATGCCCAGCGAAGCGGCCATGACGCCCCTGCAGCGAAGCGAGGTGAACCCGTGATTCACCGTCTCGCAACTTGCGCGGTTCAACGCCGCCCATCGCCTCACGTCGCCCTGCGTGGAGACTTGCAATTGCATGCCCCCGATGGCAGCCGCCGACGGGGCGGGAACATTGCCAGCCAGGCTGGCGATCCCCTTCTTCCGTATCGCCACGGCATCGGATAGCTTCACGTCGTCGACCGGACAGTGGATGCCGACGGCAGCCAGGAATGGGCGGGCGGATTTGGTGTGCATCCACCCGATCACGGCGGCGGATGCCGCCAAGACCAGCGCCAGGACATAAGCCGGGCGCGTCACACGAAGGGCGGGCTTCATGATTGGCAATTCGTCGCGGTATTCGGGCCGAGGTACACAGGCGCGCTGGAGACAATCTGCGTCTTCAAGCCGACCAGCGTCGGTGCAACCCGGTTAATGTCGGCGGGAGGCAGGCCGTCCGCTTGCAGGACGGCGGCCAGATCGGTGATGAATTGATCGAACACGCAACCGGGCACGCCGACGTCGTTGTGGGCCGTACTCATGTCGTCGCACATTTGGGTGCTGCCATCGGCGCTGACGTTGCCGGGATAGGAATAGGGACCGCCGAGGACGGCATCGAATTGAAGATTCAGGCAGGCAACCAGGCGGTTGGCGGTATCGTGTCCCGGCTGGCCGAGATTGGCGAAGTACGGCGCCTCTTTCGGATCGGCCAACAGTCCGGCTACCGCGTCGTTGACCACTTTCGACACGGCTGCAGGCGCGTTGGCGTCCCCGCCAAGCGCCTGCCAGATGTCTTGATTTTGCGGATATTGCGCTGTTGCCGCCGGGGTCTGGCTGCCGCTCCCGCCACAGGCGGTAAGCGCAGAAGCGGTTGCGATAAGGGTTGCAATCAGAAATTTGTTCACCGCGGACTCCTCATGAAAGTGCATATCGGAAATGACCGAACCTGCCGGGCAAGGGCGTTGAGCCGGTCGGGAATATGGCGCATGTCAAGGCCTATGTACGCGCTGATGCTGATACGGGGCCGGGTGTGAAATGGATTCGGAAAGAATGCAAAAAGCGTCGGCCGATCGAAGCAAGCGACGGAGCCGGATTGAGGTAGGCGCTGTTTGGCCGCGGCTTCTCGACGGCTTCGCCGTCGCGCCCGGCCGGCCTCGCCTTGTTACCGTTCGCTGTTGAAAACGAGCAAGGCGAGGCGCGAGGGCGGGCAAGCTGCCGCGACAAAGGCGCGGCAACGATGCCGCCCCCGACATGTCCGCCGCTACTCGCCCGCTTGAAATGCCGGCAACCAACGGCCCTGGGCGTAACGCATGACGTTGGCGTTATCCAGGCGCCAAAGATGCAGCCATCCATTGTCCAGCAATTGCGCAACCACCTGGTGCCTGGAAATGACGGACTCGATTGCCGCCTCGGGCGCATCAATCACCACCGTCAAGCGCAACGGCTCATGCACCCAGCGCTCTCCATCGTGCAAGGATTGGCGGGACAGGCCGATCCGCAAGTCGCCGCCATTCCCTTCGAATACGCCAAGAGTTCCGCCCACGACGTTGTGCAGAATCTTGTTGCCGCTGCCGAGGTGGACGGGATCGCAGGTGGACGCGTGATACTGCCAGTTGATCCAATGCGCGACCAGCATCGGCGCAGTCATCAACATCTCGAGGATACTGCCGTCGCTATCCTGTGCCGCGTCGTAATCGTGCAGAAAACTTCTTCCATCCAACACGAGCCCGCGCGTGCGCGCACGCGGGGCAATGATAAACGAGGCATTGCCGGCAAGCCCCCACTCCGGCCTGGTTTGCGCGCCGTCGTTTGCGCGGCGCTTCAACTGGGCCAGCAGATTGGCATGCGCGGCGCGCGGATCGAGTTGCAGGCTCGGCGCGCGTTCGCGGCGCACCTGGTCGGAGGCATGCTCGAGAACGGATTGCAGCCTCTGCCAGGCGGGAAGGGCCGGCTCGGGAAGGAGGTCCAGATCGAAACCTTCGACTTCGTCGGTGGTGGTGTTGTGCAAAGCCGCGACGAAAACGGTCGATTCCGGGATGCGCAAGCCCCTTTGCCGCAGCCCTTGCCTGACTTCCTTCTCGTTGAGCAGCATGGCCATCGCGCGCGCGTTGACTTCTCCGGTCTGGCCGCAGCACGCGCCGCAGTCCAGCGCGGCGGCATGGGCGTTGTTGGCGGACTGGCTGCCATGGCCCACCAGAAGTACCAGCGGAGCAAAATAGCGCGTCAAACCCATGGCCTGCAGCACGCGTGCGGCAAGATCGACTTTCTCCCCGGTACTCAGGCGCGAAACCTCCGGCCGGCAAAATCGGCGATATCGCATGGGCAATCCGTCCAGATCGTCTCTTTGCCTTTCCCGCTTATGCGGAAGCAGCCAGTCGCCGAGCTTGCCGAGATAACCCAGGCCGGCAGATTCGACATACGAAAACGCGGCACCGGGCCACCGGCCCATCGCCGCCCATTGCTGTGCCAGCGCAAACCGGGTTTGCCGCGATCGGCCGGCCGCGGCTTGCAAAGCGCGATCGGTTTTACATAGATTGCCGTTCGCATCGAATACGGAGTCGAGCACGTCGATGCCAGGGGGAAGCAAGCCGGGCAATTGCGGGCGCTTTGCCGTGGTGCCCAAGGGCGTATAAGCCATGGGCAAGCCAAAAAATCCGGCGAACCCGATGGTTTGGATGCCCGGCCAAACCGCTTCCAAGGCGCGGCGCAAACGCTCACTGCGCACGTCGATGCAAAAAGCAGCCTGAACCTCGATGCCGGTTTGCGCCATGTCATGACCGTTCGAGAAGCCCAATCGGCAAGCCAAATCGCGCTGGTAAGACGTTTCCAACGCCAGCTGCCAAACCTCATCGACCAGCAACGCGTTCTCGGCGGATTGCAATGCGGCGGGCGCTTTGCTCCATGCGTGCCGCAAGGCGTGAAACGCATCGTCGGCCGCCCTGTCGTCCTTGCAATCCAGCAGCAGCGCGCCCCACGCGAGGCGAATAGCCAGCAATTCCCGCAGGTGCGGATCGTCGCCCCCCTCGAGCGCGGCCTGCCAGCCGAGATAGGCGCACCAGGACGCCCAGCCGTTCACAGTCAGCAATACCGCTTCCAGGTAGTCCGACCAGACTTCCGGCGCGAGAGCCAGCCGCTTGATCACCCAACGTTCCGCTTCGGCCGCCGACTCCGGCAGTACGGCGACGCTCTCGCCAAGCTTGGGCAAGCCCATCAACACGCCGATTCCATGATCGTGCAGCAGCGTGTCGCGCCAAAACGCATAGAGGCCCGCATGCTGGTCGGGCCGCCAATCCGCTTGATGCGTATCGAAATATGCAGCGCAGGCCTGGCTGACCTGATGCGTGATGGCCTGGCGCCAGGAGAGCCGCGCATGCCGCTGCGGGTCGTTGTCCAGTACGTCGATCAACAGCGGCAATCGGCCCACCGGAGATTTCACGCCCAGGGCTTGAACGCAATCGGAGATGCCCAGTCCGCCCGTTTGGGCCGCGGGGGTCCGGGCCAGCGCGTGCGCCAGATCGTCAGGCGAGATCCGTCCCTGATTCCACGCCAGCAGTTGCCGGTCTCGCGGTGGAAACACCTGGATTCCACCCAGCAAGGCCATGCGTGCGGCCACGCGCCGAACCGGCATGCCGATACGGGACCAATGGGGATTGACCGCAATGGCCCGATCCAGCGGCCAGGCCGGCGCAATGTTGCGGCACGCCGCACGGCACGCCGCGTCAATGTGAGCATGCAAGCTGTCTGCCGGCATGGTCTGGCCGGCCGCGGCGGCATAGGGGTTT
Source organism: Burkholderiaceae bacterium (assembly GCA_036391935.1). Classification (GTDB taxonomy): domain Bacteria; phylum Pseudomonadota; class Gammaproteobacteria; order Burkholderiales; family Burkholderiaceae_D; genus PKWO01. The sequence goes on from DASVYZ010000519.1 coordinate 8,941, forward strand.
TCTCGCAAATCGGATTCCATGGTTTTTCCTTGATCGCCAGTTACGTCGGAAGAGGGGCGCGCAACCGGGTTTCGGCTTGTCTGCCTTGCCCGGTTTCGGTCTGTGCCGCCCAGCCTGAAGGCCACCATCTCAACGCGAGGCGGGTGAACGTCTCGTCTACATAAAAACCTGCATAGCTCCAGCGTCGCCACTCCTTCAATATTTCGGGGCGAGTCTGCAGCAACACCAGGCAGAGGTAGAGCGCCGCCATGCACGCAAGCGCAATGCAGCCGAGGAGCGGGTGCGGCGCATCCGCTATGCCAAGCGGCAGCCTGTGCGCCACAAGTGCGGCTGCCGTCAGAGCGAGGGCGGCAAGCGCCCCAAACAACAGCTGCAGACAGAGCACGGGCAAACCCGCTGCGGAGGGGCGAAACCAGAATAGCGGCGCCCATGCCACTCCGAGCAACAGACTCCACCATACCGGCCACGGAGCGCCGCCGAACAGCGAGCCGGCAGCGAACACGGCGCAGCTGGACAGCGCGGGAGCCAGGGCGAGGCTCGGCATGCCGGGTTGGCTTGCGCCACGCAAATCCTCACGCCGGGTTTGACGGACTATCGCCGATGCGGAAAGAAAGGCGTTGGCCTTGTAGAGCGAATGGCCGAGAAGATGGAGCGCCGCAAGCGTGTAAAGTCCCAGTGAGCATTCGAGCAGCATGAAGCCCATCTGGGCCACGGTGGACCACGCCAGACGGACCTTGATGCTGACCCGCGTCAAGGTGACCATCCCCCCAAGCACCGAAGTGCCGATTCCGAAGACAAAAAGCAGCGCTCGGGCCGCCGCCGCATGCTCGACGATTGGCGCGAAGCGAATCAATACGTAACCGCCAAGATTGACGACCCCGGCATGCAGCAGGGCCGAAACGGGCGTCGGCGCCTCCATCACCTGGATCAGCCAGCCGTGCACAGGCATCGCTGCGGTACGCAGTACCACGGCAACAACCAGCAACAGCGCGCTCCATTGCAAGGCGCCGGGCATGGCGCCTTCGCCGGCAAGGCGCAGCAGGGCGGAAATCGAGCCGCTGCCGACGGCCGGCCAAGCCAACGCCGCGGCAGCCAGCAGCAGCACGTCGGCCGCACGGTCGGCAATTTGCTTCTTGTGCCCGGCTAACAGAGCAAATGGCCGCTCCGCATAGAAACACAGCAAAGTCTGCAGCGGGTAGCCTATCCACGCCCAAGCGGCAATCAGCGGCACCCAGTGGTCGGCCATCAGCAACAGATGCACGCCGGCCAGGACAGCAGCCAACGCGCCGGCATACCGTTCCTGTCGCGCTTCCCCCGCCAGATAGCGCGAGGAAAATCCGCCGATCACGGTTCCGAGCAACTGAACCAGGACCGACAGCATTTGGCCGAAGGACGTTGCATTCAACAACGGCTGCAGGTGCAGGCTCCCTGGCCCGTGGAGCGCGGAGAGCGCGGCAAAAAACAAGGCGCAATAAGAAAAAAGACGGAACCGGCTCCACGCGGCATGTCCTGGATTCCCGAAAAACCGCAGGAAGCTTGCCAGCCCGGCCATCAATGCGAGGGGAGCGAGCGACCCGATTGTGTAAAACAGTTCAAGCGTAGGCATAAAAATTCCCTGAAATTTCTTGCCGCCATTGTGCGTTCGCTGGTCTGTTCTGTAAAATGCATTAATCAGAACGTATCAATCCAATAAATAGAACAATGAAGCTTGATCATCTCAATTTCCATCACCTTTATTACTTCTGGCGTGTGGCCAAGCTGGGGCATTTGACGCGCGCCGCCAAGGAGCTGCACACATCGCAATCCGCCGTTTCATCCCAAATCCGGCAGTTGGAAGAGCGAATCGGCGAAGCCTTGTTTGCGCGCGAGGCCCGTCGTCTCGAGTTGAGCGACACGGGACAACTGGTGTACGCCTACGCGGAAAACATTTTTGGATTGGGCGAGGAGATGCTGGGGCGCCTGGAGGGGCGCGCCATGGGGATAACCAGGCTCAGGGTCGGCAGCGTCGCGACCCTTTCGCGCAACTACCAGGAAAACTGGATTCGCCCTCTCCTGGCGGACCCGAGCATCATGCTGACGCTCGAGTCGGGAACCTTGGAATGGCTTCTATCGCGGCTGGTGCAGCATCAGTTGGACGTGGTGCTGGCCAATGACTCCGTTTCCGCCAGCGGCGAGCGGACCTTGCACTGCTTCTTTTTGGGCAGCCAAGCCATATCCGTTGTCGGACCGCCAAGCCGATGGCGCGCGAATGCCCTGCGCATCCCGGAAGATCTCGATGGGGTCGATATCGCGCTTCCCGGGCCGAGGCACGCCCTACGTTCCCAGTTCGAAGTGCTCTGCATGTCCGCCGGAGTCAGTCCGCGCGTGCGGGCAGAGGTGGACGACATGGCAATGCTCAGGCTCATCGCGCGCGACAGCGGCTGGTTGACCGTTCTGCCCGGCGTTGTCGTCCAGGACGAGCTGCGGGACGGGGTGCTGGTGCAAGTGGGCCAATCCGACGCGCTGCAGGAAAACTTTTATGCCATCACGACGCGGCACCGGCACCGTGTCGATATCCTCGAACAACTGCTGTCCGGGACGATCCGGCCGGATAGCCGCATTTCCAAGGTCTGATCGTCAATCTCCTCGGCAATCCGGGCAGGAGAGAGCTGTCCTGACTTTGTTGTTACAGGACAAATCCCCAATCCTGGATGCCGGCCCCGAAGGCCCGGCTTGATATTCCTTCGCTGCACAGAATGGTTTGTACGTTGGAATCTTCTGAAAATTATCATTCTTGAAATCATTCTCTGTGCGACGGTGGCGATACCGATTTGTACGAATTTTTACTGTATGGTAGCATTGCTTCCTAAGTGGTAAAATTTGCATTCGACCCGTCCCTGCTACAGACGGAATCGCCGGGCGGCAGGAAACCTGTTCCGTTGCCGAGATCAGGGGCTTTGAAGCCCCAAATATGCGGGAGAAGCCCAACATGCCAGACCTGATCCGAATCGTCTATGTCAGTCGTTCCACTTTCGTTTCAAGCAGCGGCGCAAGGGGCATCGAGCCCAACGTCGCCCGAATTCTGGCGAAATCGCGTGTGAACAATCGCGAGAACGGCCTGGTGGGTGTTTTGTACTTTGGCGATGGATGCTTTTTCCAGTGCCTGGAGGGCGACGCGGCTGCCGTCGATGCCTTGTACAAAAAGCTGGAAGCCGACAAGAGGCACGCCGACTTGAAGCTGCTCATACGCGACAAAATCGCGCGCCCGACTTTTTCCGAATGGTCGATGAAATACGTGCCATCGGAAAAAGAAGTGTGGAATCTGCTGCGCGAGGAAAAACTGAATGCATTCGACCCCTACAAGCTATCGGAGCAGGGTATCCAAAGGCTGCTGGCGCTTCTGCTTGAATCGCGCGACCCGGATGCCAATGCAACCCCGGACAACGAAGAACCGCCGCCGCACGCCAGCGCCGCTTTGCCCATGCGGCGAAAGAAGCCTCGTTCGGGCACCCGGTACAAACGTCTGGTCGGCCCACTCATGCTGACCGCGGCAACCCTCCTGCTGATTTTCTGGGCTGCGCATCGATAAATCGGTACTGCCGCACGGATAAACAGACTCCCGCGCTGCGCATGCCTTCGAGAAAAGAATCACGATGACAAAAACCGACCGTCTCACACTCCCGGGATTCATTCTTGGAATGCTGACCATCGTCTTTGCGCTCTGCGTGCCGCTCGCGGCCGACGCTGCGGGCCCGATGGCGATAACGCCCGCTCCCGGCTATTTCCGCCTCATGCCCGGCGACGACGAGATCACGGCAATCAGCGACGGCACGACCGATCTGCCAGTCGATACGCTCCTGACGAACACCATTAAAGACGCAGTGGATATCGCAGGATACCGATCAACTACACCCAGATGCACTACGTGACCCCACAATCGCGACACCCGCATCGCATCCTCGTCACAGGAGCCAGCGGGTTCATCGGCTCGCATCTCGCATCCGCGCTTGCCCGCTCGGGTTACGAGGTGTCGGCCCTGACCCGGGACAAAGCGCGCTGTCGGCGGCGGCTGGGCCCACAGGTCCGGCTCCTCGGTTGGGAAGACGGCCTCGGCGCTCAAGGCTTCGACGCGGTAGTGAACTTGGCGGGCGCCCGGATTGCGCCGGCTCCCTGGACGAAGCGCCGGCGCGAGGCGTTGCGCGGCAGCCGAATTGCGTTCACGGAACGTCTGGTGCAGTCGCTTGCCGGCGCTCCGCGCGCTCCATCGGTTTGGGTACAAGCCTCGGCAGTCGGCTATTACGGAATGTCGCATTCGGACAGCGAGATGACCGAGGAGAACGGTCCAGCCGAAGATTTTGGCGCGCGGATGTGCCAGGACTGGGAAGCAGCCGCAACGCCGGTCAAGGCCAAGGGGACCAGGCTGTGCCTCATGAGGATGGGCTTGGTTCTCGGGCGCGGAGGCGCACTGCCGGGTCTCTTATTACCCGTCCGCCTCGGGATCGGCGGCCCGCTCGGAGAGGGGGCCCAGCCGTTTCCCTGGATTCACATCGACGACGTAACGACATTCGTGCTGGCATGCCTGGAAGACCAGTCCATGCAGGGAGCCTACAACCTCGTTGCGCCCGAGCAGCACACACAGGCGAGCTTCGCGCGCGCGGCTTGCGAAGTGTTGCACAAGCCCTTCTGGCTGCCGGCGCCGGCCTTTCCATTGCGGCTTCTTGGAGAGGTTGCGCAACTGTTTCTTGACGGCAGGCGCATCGTCCCGCGCCGCCTGCTCGAAGCATCCTGGCATTGGCGGTACCCTGAGCTTAAGGGCGCCTTGTCCGAATTGACACGCAAGTCCAACACCTTTTCTTCAAGTCAGGAGCCGTCATGAGCACCATGGATTTTCAGCCCGCGTCGCAAAGAATAAGGGGCCGGCTGCAAGCGGCAAAAAAACGCTTTCATGCGAACGATTCCATCGCCGAGTACGTCGAACCGGGCGAGCTCGACGAACTGCTCGACGAAGTCGCCTTGAAAATGCAAGGCGTACTCGAGAGTCTCGTGATCGATACGGCGAACGACCATAACACCGCCGAAACGGCGCGGCGCGTCGCAAAGATGTACCTGACGGAAGTGTTCGGCGGGCGCTACAAGGCGCCGCCGTCGATCACCGAATTTCCCAACGTGGAACACTTGAACGAATTGATGATAGTCGGTCCGATCACGGTACGCTCCGCGTGCAGCCACCATTTTTGTCCGGTCATGGGCCGGGTCTGGATCGGTATCTTGCCGAATGAACATACCAACGTCATCGGCTTGTCGAAATACGCGCGAATCACCGAGTGGGTGATGGGCCGTCCGCAAATTCAGGAGGAAGCGGTGGTCCAATTGGCCAATTTGATTCAGGAGAAAACGCAGCCGGACGGCGTGGCGATCGTCATGGAAGCGACCCACTATTGCATGTCCTGGCGGGGCGTCAAGGATGGGGACAGCAAAATGACCAACTCCGTCATGCGCGGCGCTTTTTTGAAAAACTCGACCTTGCGGCGGGAATTCCTCTCGCTCCTGTCGGGAAAGGAGTAAATCATGTTGGTGAGGCTCATCTACGCAAGCAGAATCGCGCAACCCGGCGCCGGCATTCTCGAGGACATTGTTACCCAGGCCCGGAGCCGCAATCCGGCAAACGGCATCACCGGCGTACTCTGTCACGGAGGCGGAATATTCCTGCAGGCACTGGAGGGAAGCCGCCATGCCGTGAACGCGCTGTACAGCAACATTGTTCGGGATAAGCGCCATCAGGACGCCACGATATTGCACTACGAGGAAATCGACGAAAGGCGATTCGGCGGCTGGACGATGGGCCAGGTCGACCTGGGGAAGGCGCACTTGAACATCCTCCTGCGCTATTCGGAAAAGGCGGAGCTTGACCCTTACACCGTCAGCGGCAGGGTATCCCTTGCGTTGCTCGAGGATTTGATGGAAAACGCCGCCATTATCGGCAAAGCCTGAAATCGGTGAATTGACGCCAGATGTTCGGCGCCGTCAGCCTCTTGTACAACCGCACGGACAATGTGCGACGTACTTGCTTGGTTGCCTCAAGTAATTCGCTCTCACCGATAGTAAATTCCGTCCATCTCCAAATGCACGGATTGTGAAGCAGGAATTTTGAGCATGGTAATCACGG
>DASVYZ010000520.1:0-5876 GCA_036391935.1 Burkholderiaceae bacterium
CACGAAGCCAAGCACCTTGAATTCCTCAATAGCGGCATGAAGATCGTCGAACCCATCATGGGCGTGGCGTTCTGGCGCGACGAGGTTGTCGTCAAGAGCGAAGAAGTGCGCGTTCGCTTCGAGGAAGGCGTGCCCGTCGCACTGAACGGCCAGAGCTTCGCCAATGCCGTCGACCTGATGATGGAAGCCAACCGCATCGGCGGCCGCCACGGCCTGGGCATGAGCGACCAGATCGAAAACCGCATCATCGAAGCCAAGAGCCGCGGCATCTATGAAGCCCCGGGCTTGGCTTTGCTGTTCATCGCCTACGAGCGTCTCGTCACCGGCATCCACAATGAAGACACCATCGAAACCTACCGCGACAACGGCCGCAAGCTGGGCCGCCTGCTCTACCAGGGCCGCTGGTTCGACACGCAGGCGATCATGCTGCGCGAGGCTTCGCAGCGCTGGGTGGCGCGCGCCGTCACCGGCGAGGTGACACTGGAACTGCGCCGCGGCAACGACTACACCATTTTGAACACCGAATCGCCCAACCTGACCTACAAGCCCGAACGCCTGACCATGGAAAAGGGGGAAGGCGCGTTCTCGCCGCAGGACCGCATCGGCCAACTGACCATGCGCAACCTCGACATCAGCGACACGCGCGACAAGCTGACCATCTACCAGAAGGCCGGCCTCTTGGGATCGGGCGGCGCCGTAGACTTGCCCAAGCTGGACAAGTCCGGCAGCTAACTTTTATTTTCAGACCATGACCCCATCATCGACCCAGTTTGACCAGGTATCCGTCGTCAAGAAAGCCAACATCTATTTCGACGGCAAGTGCGTCTCGCATACCGTGATCTTCCCCGACGGCAGCAAAAAAACCGTCGGCGTGATCTTCCCCGCCACGCTCACCTTCAACACGGCCGCGCCGGAATTGATGGAGTTGAACGCCGGCGAATGCCGCATCCGCCTGCAGGGTGAAGACAATTGGACCACTTATGCCGCCGGCGAGAAATTCAACGTGCCGGGGAATTCGAAGTTCGATATCGAGGTAGTGCAGACGCTGGACTACGTCTGTCATTTCCTGTAATCCCGCGAAGGATCGTCGGGTGGGTTGGCCGCAGGCGTAACCACCCCTACGATCCATCGATCAAACCACCACAGGCTCCGGCTCCAGGCGCACCCCGAAGCGCGCCTCCACATCCGCCTGCACAGCCTGCGCCAAACGCCACACCTCCTCACCTGTGGCCCCACCGCGATTGACCAGCACCAGCGCCTGCTTTTCATAAACGCCGGCATTGCCCAGACTCTTGCCCTTCCAGCCGCACTGGTCGATCAGCCAACCGGCCGCCAGCTTGTAGCTGCCGTCGGGCTGGATATAGCTGACCAGATGCGGGTGCATCTGCAACAAGGCATCACGCTGCGCCGCCGGCACCACAGGGTTTTTGAAGAAGCTTCCCGCATTGCCGATCACAGCCGGGTCGGGCAGCTTGCGTTTGCGGATCGCGATCACCGCATCGCTGATTGCGCGCGCCGATGGCGCAAGGACGTTGCGCGCGGCCAGCTCCTGCGCCACTTCGGCATAGCGCGTATTGGGCCGCCACGCCTTGGGCAGGGCGAAAGTCACGTCCAGAATCAGGGCCGAATCGCGCAAGGCATGCTTGAACACGCTGTCGCGATAGCCGAAGGCGCACTCGGCACGCGATAAGGTTGAAGTCGTGCCGCTTGTAAAGTCATACACCGTCACCGACTCGATCAACTCGCCAGCTTCCACGCCGTAGGCCCCGATATTCTGGATCGGCGCCGCCCCCGCGCTGCCCGGAATCAGCGACAGGTTCTCCAACCCGCCATAGCCGTGCGCCAGCGTCCACATGACGAAGCCGTGCCAGTTTTCGCCCGCTGCGACCCGGATGCGGCGCACTACATCATCTTCCTCAAGCAGCGTGATGCCTTTGAGCTCGACATGAATCACGAGGCCTGGGAAATCGCGCGTCAACAGCACGTTGCTGCCGCCGCCCAGGATCAAACGCGGCATGCCGGAAAATGCGGCCTCGCTCAATAGCGTCACCTGCGATGCGTCGGTCAAGGACAGGAAGCGCTCGGCCCGGGCCTCGAGGCCGAACGTGTTGTACCCGGACAGGGATATGTCGCGCGAAATAAGGTTTGCCTGGCTCATGGAGAGATTATCCCTCATTTCCCTACCTCAACCCGCGCTTTCCCGACGTCCCGGCACATAGTGATAAGATGCCGCACATCGAACCCTGCTTCACAAAGCGCTTGCTCTCGGCCGATGAATCCCCCTGACATCTCCAGCGTTCTGCTGATCGACAACCTCAACCGCACGCTGCACAACCCAGGCGCGAGCCAGCGTTGGCATGCCTTGATGGACGCCTACGGCGGGGAAACGCAAGATGATCTCAAGGCCAAGGTGCGCGCTGCGCTGGAAGCGGGTGTACCCCGGCAGGGTATTCCCGGCTTCCTGCTATGCACTTTTCTGTTCGAAGCCACCGGCGATGTGTCGCGCCTGATCGAAGCGGCCGCGCTGCTGCAAACGATTACACCGCTCGATCCGGACCGGCTGATGGCATTCGCCGTCTACATCTGGGGCGTGTTCATTTCGCGCGGCGGCAGCCGGGCCGACTTCGTCGATATCCTGCGCAAGATGTGCGTGCCGCAAATTGTGTCCAGCCTCGGTATGCCGGTCGCGGCACGCGCAAGGGCGCTGTTTCCGTCGCGCCCGATCGGGATGATCCGCAAGGTGGCGCTCGTTGCCGCCTACCTCGGCCACGAGTCGCACGCCCCGACTCCGCTTGCCTTGCAGCATGCGCGGCAGCTGCGCGATCTGGACTACGAAGTTGCACTGTTTTCGCCGCAAGACTTGCGCGTACCGGACATGGCCGATTATTTCGGCAACAATGCCCGCTTGGCGACTCATCCTCCCGACTTTGCCGACCTGAAGGCGAGAATGCCCCATGGCGTCGAAGCCACCGTATCGGATGACCGTTTTTCCTTGCCGCGGCGCTGGGAAGATTTGCTGTTGTCGATTGCACGCTTCGATCCCGACCTCGTGGTGTTCGTCGGCTTGAATTCGCCGCTCGTCTCCGGGCTATACCAGGCGCGCCCCGTACTCGGCTTGTGCGTGCATGCAATGCAGCCGATGGCGCCGGTCGATGTCTGGCTCACGGCGGACAAGACGCAAGCCGGCATCGCCGGCGCAATGTGGGCGCCCTTCCTTCCCCCGGCGCTCGGACACTATCACCCGTTCCGCATCCGCCTGAAGACGGCTGGCGCGGATCTGCCGCGAACGGAATTGGGCCTGCACGACGATGCATTGGTCTTGCTCAGCGTGGGCGCACGGCTGCATACCGAAATCGACGGTCCCTGGGCCGAGCGCATGGTGGCCTTGCTGCAAAAGCATCCCAAGATACAATGGCTGTTGGTAGGCGGCGCGGCACACCGTCCCGCGGCGCTGGCCGCGCTTTCGGAGGAACAATTGCGCATGCAGCCGCACCGCGAAGATATTCGCAGCGTGACGCGCTCGGCGGACGTCTATGTCAACCCGCCGCGTGTCGGCGGCGGGTTCAGCGTAGCGGAAGCGATGGCGGAAGGCTTGCCCGTGATGGCCATGAAGAATTCCGACGGCGGCGACAAGGTAGGCGATGCGGCGGCAGCCGACCTGGACAGCTATTTCGCCGAACTGGAAGCCTTGATTGCCGATGCGGCATTGCGCCGCAGCCGTGGCAACGCGATGCGCGCCTTGTTCACGCAGACGCTGGACCTGGAAAATTCAGCGGACTCGCTGCGCGCCGCCTGCGAATTGAGCCTGGAACAGTACCGCAAACGCCTTAAATAATCTTGGCCCTGCTGCGTCCGCCGATGATGGCGGCTTCCGCGGCCACGTCGGCATTGACCACCGCCGCCGCACCGATGAAGGCGCGGTCGCCGATCACAAGACGCTCGGTGACTGTCGCGCCAATGGCAATCGTCACGCCCTGGCCGATGCGCGTCAGACCGCCGATGTTGGCGCCGGGCAGCACGCGCGAGAACGATTCGATCTGCGTATCATGCCCTATCGTGACGCCGCGGTTGATGAAGACGTGGCGCGCCAGTTTCGCGCCGGGCCCGACTACGCTGTTGGCGCCGATGAACACGCCCTCGCTCAAGCTGGCCAGCGGAGATACGTAGGCGCTCGGATGCACCAGCGTGCCGAAGCGCAAACCGAATTTTTCCTGCAGGGTGGCTGCCAGCGCGGAACGCGTCGGCGTGGTGGGACCGAGAATATAGACTTCATCCGGCCCGGGCGCAAACTCTTCCAGCTTCTGCACCAATGGATGTTGCCCGAAGGCTTGCAGGGCGGCAATACGGTTGGAGAGGCTGACATCACGCTCGCTGATTTGCTCCGGCAAATGGATCACCACCCTCGAGATATCCATGCCGAGCGCCAGGGCGCAATCGAACAGGTCCGAGATGATATTGCTGACACCGAAGATCACGAGTTTTTGCGGCATGGGTGTGCGCAGTGGAATACGGGATGAATAGTATGGCAACCGTGCTGCCATTTTCGCGCCGATCCAACTCGTTTTCAATCATTTTGTGTCAGCAAGTTTTCAACATGCACGATTCGCCTTCAATCTTGAGCGCAACAACTCCACCGCGCTCGCCGCAAACACATCGACATCAACCTTCGCGGCATGATACTTCCAGCGCTTGACGTACCAATCCTGGATGAAAGCCATGCAGTGCGCCGCCAGCAGGAAGGCGCTCTCTGCATCGTGGCCGCCATCGGCTTCGATCAGGTCGGCCAGGTGGGAATGGAAACGCAACTCGGCTTCCTTGGCCACGTTCTTTTGCTCGGCAGGCAAGCCGCGCGACTCCAGGAAAACAAAGAACAGCCAGGGCTGCAGGATCTCCGCCGAATAGACGAAGGCGCGTATCAGGCATTCGAGCCGGTCCGCCGGTTTCCCAACGTGGGCAAACCAACCCGGCATCTGTTCGCTGACCTGGCGCACGGCGTCTTCTATCATCGCGGCGAGCTGATCCTTGGTCTGGATGTAGCCGTACAAGCCGCCCATCGACAAACCCGTTTCGCTACACAGATCGCGCAAGGTCATGGCCCGGAAGCCCACGGTATTGGCGAGATGGAAGGTCGCTTCGAAAATCTTCTTCAAGTTTTCCAGCGCCGGGCCGCGCCGCTTGACGCCGATGCGCTCGGCATTGCGGTCGAGAACGAAAGCCCAGATATTTGCATCGTCCAGCGGCGTCACCGCCCGGAACTGCGCCAGCGTGAAGCTGACGGGCAGGGATTCCATCATGGTCGGGGCAACAGCGTTTAAAAATCACCACTATACCGTGAAGCTTTTGCTGCATCGCACGAATTTTTGCTTGCTGCAGCGCAAAAATCGTTTTATATTATTTCCCATGAACCTGACGCAAGCCCTCAACCGACGCCGCCATTTCCCGCCTTTGCCTGGGAAGCCGTGCGCGTGAGCGTTTGCCAATCACGAAGCCACAGGCCCGCCCTGTGGCTTTTTTTTTCGCCCCTTTTGATCAATGCAACCAGGAGCCGCGCAAATGGAGTTCTCGCAGTATGAAGTCAATGCATTGCTGTCCGTCACCAACCGCCCGCCGGTCGTATTTGCACGCGGCAACGGCATGTGGCTGTTCGATCATACGAGCAAGCCCTACCTCGATTTCATGCAAGGCTGGGCCGTCAACTGCCTGGGCCATGCGCCAGCCTGCATCACCGAAGCGCTGACCGAACAATCGAAAAAATTGCTCAACCCTTCACCGGCCTTCTACAACGAACCGGCCGTCGAGCTGGCCGCCCTGCTGACAGAACACTCCTGTTTCGACCGCGTCTTCCTCGCCAGCAGCGGCGCCGAAGCCAACGAAGG
>DASVYZ010000521.1:0-9262 GCA_036391935.1 Burkholderiaceae bacterium
GAGCCGGCGCCTACATCGGTACCTGCGCCGGCACCTGTGCCGGCCCCCCCGGCGATGGAACCCGGGCCGGCGGCGGACCGCTTTCTGGCGATTTATCGTGCGATCCAGGCAGCGTGCAAGGGGGACTACAGCACTACCCTGGCCATCAGCGGCAGCGACCAGCTGACCGCACTGGCCGGCAACGTCAACCGCCTGCTGGAAAGCTTGCGCCATGCCGGGCCGGGCCCTGCCGGAACCGGCGCCGGGCCCGCCTTTGCCGAACTGCAAAAGGCCAATGCCCGCCTGGAGTATCTGATTGCCAATACGCCGGCCATCATCTACAGCAGCGTCCCGACCGGCGACTTCAAGATGACGTTCGTCAGCGCCAATGCGTTCCGGGTCCTGGGTTACCAGCCCGCGGAAATGATTGCCGACCCGAATTTCTGGTTCGAGCACATCCATCCCGATGACATTCCCACCATCTTCTCCAGCCTGGCGCTGGTTTTCTCCGAGGGGCAGCGTGCCTACGAATACCGTTTCCGCGCCAGCGACGGGCAATACCTGTGGATGCACGACAGCCTGCGCCTGATCCGCGACGACGCCGGCAATCCGCTGGAAGTCGTCGGCTCGTTGACCGACATCACGGTGCGCAAGGCCATGGAAGAGGCGCTGCAAAAGAAGGGGGAGGAGCAGCGGGCCTTGATCGACACCTTGCAGCAAACCCAGGCGCAATTGCTGCAGTCGGAAAAAATGGCGTCGATCGGCCAGCTCGCTGCCGGCGTGGCGCATGAAATCAATAATCCGGTCGGTTTCGTTAATTCCAACATGGGTTCGCTCAATCACTACGTCGACACGCTGTTCGAAGTCATCGACGGCTATGACAAGATCCTTTCCGCAGGCAAGGGCGCCCAGGAATCCGCCCGCGCCGTCGGGGAGCTCAAGGCGCGCGCCGACCTGGAATTCCTGCGCGAGGATGTCGTGCAACTGGTGCGCGAATCGATGGACGGCCTGACCCGGGTGAAAAACATCGTCCAGTCGCTCAAGGATTTTTCCCACGTCGGCGAGACCGACTGGCAATATGCCGACCTGCACGCCGGGCTCGACAGCACGCTTACCATCGCCAACAACGAGATCAAGTACAAGGCCGACGTGGTGCGCGACTACGGGCAGCTGCCGCTGGTGAATTGCCTGGTGTCGCAATTGAACCAGGTGTTCATGAACCTGATCGTCAATGCCTCGCATGCGATCCGCGAGCGCGGCACCATCACCATCCGCACGGGCTGTGCGGACGACTGGGTCTGGATCGCGGTCGAGGATACCGGCCAGGGCATTCCGCCGGAAAACCTGACGCGCATCTTCGAGCCGTTTTTCACCACCAAGCCGGTCGGCCAGGGCACGGGGCTGGGGCTATCCCTGTCCTACAACATTGTGTCGAAGCATAACGGGCGCATCGAGGTGAAAAGCGAAGTCGGCAAGGGGACGTGCTTCACGATCCATTTGCCGGTCGACGGCAAGGGCGAAGGGTAGGGCTCTTGGCCGCTTGGTTCATTCGTCGAAATGCACCGAACCGTCCGGCCCCCAATTGACCTGCGTGATTCCCGGCTCCTGCTCCTCGAGCCGCTTCGCTTCCTGTTCCTGCGGCGTGGTCTTGCCGAGTTGCTCGCGCAATTCCTCGAACAGGCGCAAGTCTTCGCGCGATTGGTCGCGCCTTTGCAGCGCCAGTTTCACCATCTCGCCGATCTCTTCGGGGAGCCAGGGCTTGGCGATGTAGCGCAATACCTCCGCTTCATTGATGGCGCGCATGACGGCGTCGAATTCGGTCGACGCCGAGAGGATCATGCGCACCGTGTCGGGCTGGATGGCGCGGTAGGCGCGCAGGAATTCGACGCCGCTCATTTCCGGCATGCGGAAGTCCGAGATCACGACATCGAACACCACTTCCTTGCCGCGTTCGAGCGCCGCCCGCGGATCGGTAAAGATTTCGACGCGCAATTCTTCCTCGACGCCGCATTGCCGGATGGCGCGCTGCAAGGCGTGGAGTACGTTGATTTCGTCGTCGACCAGGAGAAATCGCCTCATTCCGGCCCCCGTTCGTGTTTGATGTGGATATCCAGGATCGTGCCCTTGGTCGATGATTCGAAGTCGCGGATCTGCCTGATCATCTTCTCTTCGAGCACGTGGCCGGCCGAGAGCAGCAGAAAGCCGTCGCGCGTGAGCAGGTCGCGCGAGATGCGCATGCCGGGCTTCAGTTCGGCCGTCGTCACTTGCAGTTCGGGGCCGTTGTCCGCGGCTTTTGCACCGGCCGCCGCCTTGCTGTCGGGCACAGCCCCGTTGATCTCGGCAAAGGCATGGACCACGGCGGGATCGTAGCGTTTGCCGCCGTTTTGCAGGATCAGCGCCTGGGCTTCTTCGGGGCGCAGCTTGCGCGGCGCCAGCGTGCCGGCCTGCAGGTTGAAATAGTCGCTGGCCAGCGCCAGGATGCGCGCGCCGACCGGGATGTTGAAGCCGGACAGGTGGTCCGGGTAGCCTTCGCCGTCGAAGCGCTCCTGCTGGCTGCGGATGATTTTCGCCGCTTCGCGCAAGTCTTCCAGCGGCATCAGCAACTGCTCGCCGCGCAGGGTGAACTTGCGGTACAGCGCGAGGTTTTCCGTACTCATGGTGGAAACCGCCATGGCCAGCAAGTCGTCCGAGAACGCCACCTTGCCGATGTTGTGCAGCAGGCCGGCGACGAAGATGTCCTGGATTTCATCGCCGCCCAGGTTCATCCTGGCCGCGATGCGCCGCGCCAGGTCGGCCACGCGCCGGGAATGCCCGGCCAGGCTGCCGTTGCGCATCTCTATCATGCCGGAAAAAATCTTGATCGAGGTGAGGAAGCTGTTCTTGAGCTTCTCGTTGGCCGTGGTCAGCGAGCCGAGGGCGGCCTTCAGTTCCGCGGTGCGCTCCTGCACCTTGCTCTCCAGGCCGGCATTGAGTTCCTTCAATTGCTCGTTCTGTTCGCGCGTCAGGGCTTCAAGCCTTTGCTTTTCCCGTTCCAGCGCCTTGCGCTCGAGCGCATGGCGCACGATCAGGAGCAGATCGCTGTCGTTCCACGGCTTGGTCACGTAGCGGTAGATTTCGCCGCGGTTGATCGCGTCGAGTATGGATTGGATGTCGGCGTAGCCGGTCAGGAGCAGGCGTATCGTGTCGGGCCACTTGCTGCGCACGCGTTCGAGGAATTGCGCGCCGTCCATTTCCGGCATGCGCATGTCGGAGATGACGATATCGACGTGCTCGGATTCCAGCAGCGCCAATCCGGCAGCGCCGCCTTCGGCCAGCAGCACCTGGTAACCCTCGGCGCGCAACAGGCGGCGCAGCGAGGACAGGATGTTGGGCTCGTCGTCCACGCACAGCACGCGCGCGGCGTTGTGCGCCTTGTCAGCGGCGGCGACGGCGGGCGCGGGGATCATGATGCCCGCGCCTCCAGCGCTTTCGCCGTTTCCTCGCCCTCGGCGGGTACGTGCTTGACCGGCAGGACGATGCGGAAGCTGGTGCCGCGGCCCGGCTCGCTGTCGACTTCGATCTGCCCGTTGTGCTTTTGTATGATGCCGTACGACAGCGACAGGCCCAGGCCCGTTCCCTGGCCCACCGGCTTGGTGGTGAAGAAGGGATCGAAGATGCGCGACAGGTTTTCCTTCGAGATGCCGCTGCCGTTGTCGGAGATGGTGAGCAGCACGCTTTCCTCCGGGGCGGCGCCCCATAATTCGGTACGTATGGTAATGGTGCCGCGCTCGGGGCCGATGGCATGCGCGGCGTTGACCAGCATGTTCATGACCACCTGGTTGATCTGCGAAGGCAGGCACTCGATGTCGGGAATCTCGCCATATTGCTTGACCACGTCGGCCTTGTACTTGACCTCGTTGCTGACGATGTTGAGCGTCGAATCGATACCTTGGTGCAGGTTGGCCCATTGCCAATCCTGGCTGCCTTGCACGCGCGAGAAATCTTTCAAGTCCTGCACGATCTTGCGTACCCGGACAATGCCTTCCTTCGATTCGCCCATCAGGACGGGAATGTCTTCCTTGAGGAAGTCGAGTTCCACTTTTTCGCGCATGGCTTCCAGGCCGGCGCGCACGCCCGGTTCCTTGATGGCCGATTCGGCGTTTTCGTAGGCGCTCAGCATGTCGAACAGGTTGTCGATGTAGTTCGACAGCGTATTGAAATTGGAAAAGATATAGCCGATGGGGTTGTTGATCTCGTGCGCCACACCGGCTGCCAATTGCCCGATCGACGCCAGCTTTTCCGATTGCATCAATTGTTCCTGCGCCATCGAGAGTTTGGCGTTGAGCTCGGTCAATTCGGCGTTGCGGCGCAGCAGCTCGGCCTCGGCCACTTCGCGCCGCCCGATATCGTCTTCCAGCTTCGAATTGGCCAGGGCCAGCTGCTCGGTGCGCTGGGTAATCAACTGTTCGAGGTCGACCTGGGTCCGGTGCGAGCCGATTTCAGCCAGTTTTCTTTGTGTGATGTCCTGATACACCTCGATTGCCGCAATCACATTGCCTTCGGTATCGTGCAAAGGTGCCGCGATTCCATGCAGCCATAGTCCGTTTTCGCCTAGCGAGGGGAAAAAATTCTCTCCCTCCACCGCGCCCGGCATCAGTGGAAACGGGCGCACCTTGTCCGCATAGTACTGCGCCAGTGCCAGCGGATCGGCCTGGTCGACGACCAGATCGGCCAGAACGGGCCTTGGTTCGGGATAAAAATACTGCCACTGGTTGCGCGAGCCCACCATTTCCGCGGCGCTCTTCCCCACCATGCGCGCGCAAGCCTTGTTCCAATGCGTGATCGTGTGGGATTTGTCGATGATGAAGGCGGGGATCGGGCCGTCCTCGGAAAATTCGAACGAGGTCAGGAATCCGCCGGTGCTCGATATCGGCTGCGTTCCCGCCTGGGGCGGCTTTTCGTCACGGTCTGCCATGTTCACCCCCGCATGCTCAAAAGGATTTGACACGCATCCTCGAACTGCGCTTCGGTGTCGCGAAAGATGCTCTCGGCGATATCCTGCGGCAGGGCCAGGCTCTTCCAGGTTTCCGCCGAAATGGGCGGCACCAGGTCGTTGTCGTTACCCGACAAATCGAGCGCATGGGCAATGCCGTCGGCGATGTGGACCAGGCCTGCCAACGAGGGTGTCGAGCCGTGCGCCTTGTCGTGATGGCTCTCGATCGCTTTCTGCATCAGCGGCGGGAATTTCCAGTGCGCCGCGAGGGCGCTGCCGACCACGGTGTGCGGCACGCCCAAAATGGCGATTTCGGATTCGATGAGGCAGCAATCGTGCTGCTCGCGGTGCGCCAGCACTTCGGCATAGAGCTGGGGCGAGCAGGTGACCAGTACCAGGCGTCCAATGTCGTGCAGCAGGCCGATCATGAAGGCATAGTCCTGGTTCTGGCGCAGGTGCTTGGCCAGCAGCTTGGCGCATACCGCGCTGGCCACGGCATGGCGCCAAAAGGCCAGGAAATCGAAGCCTGACCCGGGCTTGTCGGAAAAATTGCCGATCACGGCTGCCGTGGTGACGATGGTGCGCACGCCGTTGAAGCCGAGGATGGCGATCGCCTGCTGGATCGAGGTGACCTTGCTTTGCATGCCGTAGAACGAGGAGTTCGCCAGGCGCAGCGTCTTGGCCGTCAGCGCCTGGTCGCGCGCGAGCTTGTTCGCCAATTCGTTGCTGCCCGCGTCTTCCTGGTCCATGGTGCTCATCAGCTCGACAACGATCACCGGCAGCGCGGGCAGTTCGCGCACGCTCTTGATGATGTCGGCCATCGGCAGGCGTGTCATGATCTCTCTCCGGTACGGTAGCGCAGGATGGCCAGGCGCAGCGCTTCGCTTCCGGGCTGGCCGGAAGCGCGGCGGAACAGCACGGCCAGGCGCTGTTCGGCGCGTTCCCTTTCTTTCGCCAATTCCTCCTCGGAGGCGCTGTTGTCGACAATGGTCACGCGTTCGACCCCGCGCCGGTGCAGCGATTGCAGCACCGAAGCCGTCAGTTCCGCTCCCTTGGGCAGCAAGGTGCCGCCGTGCGCATCGAGCAGGGCGCCGGCCAGCACCATGCCGGCTTCGGCATCGTCGATATCGATGTCGAGTTGGCGTGTCCTCATGACAGCGCCTTGAACGGAGAAATCGTCATCAGCTTTCCTCTCGATTGGGAGCCGCGGCCCATCCTGCGCGACACGACTTCGAAAAAGCGCCGGCCGATTTCGATCGTGCATTGGGAGCCGCGCGATCCGAGCACGGTCGCATGCTCGAGATCGGGGATCAATTGGTTGACGTCGCAGCCCAGGATCGACGGCGCATCCTCGAACAACGCCTGCGCCTCGTCGTTGGCGAAGACGATCAGGTCGGAATCGTCGACCGCAATGACGGCCAAAGGAATCTGCTGCAGCGCTTCGCGCACGATGTCCAGGCTCATTTCATCGCGCATGATCTGCTGCTGCTTTTGCTGCAGCAGATCTTCCAGCCTGCGGTTGGCTTGCGCCAATTCCTGGTTCGCCGTCAGCACTTCGAGATTCAGGCGCCGGTTCTCGTCGGCCATGCCCTTGTGGCGGAACGCTTCCTGGATGTGGCCGACCAGTTGCTCGTCGTCCCAGGGCTTGGTCAGGAACTTGTAGATCGCCCCCTGGTTGACCGCGTCGGTGACGGAATGCAGTTCGGTATAGCCGGAGAGCACGATACGCACAGTGTCGGGATACAGTTCCTTGGCCTTGCCGAGGAATTCCACGCCCGTCATGCCCGGCATGCGCTGGTCCGAGATGATGACGTCCACCGGATTTTGCGTCAGCACTTCCAGGCCGGCCTGGCCGCTGTTGGCGGTGAGGATGCGGAAATCATGCGTGCGCAGCAGGCGCTTCAAGGCGTTGACGATATTGCCTTCGTCGTCCACCAGCAACAGCGTACGGCGCGGCTTTTGCAGGCGCAGCAGTTTTTCCGGCAGTACCGGATCCTGCCGCATCAATTCTTCCAATGCCGTTGCGCCCAGGGCGTCGCTGAAGAAAAAGCCCTGCATCTCGTCGCACATGTTCTGGGACAGAAAGCCGCACTGGGCTTCCGTTTCCACGCCTTCGGCAACCACGCGTATCCCCAGGCTGTGGGCCATGGAGATGATGGCTCTCGAGATCGCCGTGTCTTCGCCGTTGTCGGGGACCTGCTTGATGAAGGAGCGGTCTATCTTGACCCTGGCGAAAGGCAGGCTCTTCAAATGGCTGAGCGAGGAAAAGCCCGTGCCGAAGTCGTCCAGCGTGAGCGCGACGCCGATGTTTTTCAATTTTTCGAGGTTGGCCATGGCAATCGCGCCGCCTTGCACTATCGCGGCTTCGGTGACTTCGACGGACACCGCATCCGGCGCGGCACCGGCCTCCTCCAGCAGCCGCGCCAGATTTTCCGCATACAGCGGATTCTGCAGTTCGACGCGGGATATATTGAGCGCCACCGGGAAACGCGGCAGCCCCATCTCGTCGCGCCGCAGCAGATCGGCGCAGGCGCGCCGCACCACCCATTCGCCCAGGCCGGCAATCAAGCCGGATTCTTCCGCCACTTCGATCAAGTAGGGCGTGGAGACGCCTTGGGCGTCTTGTTCTTCCCAGCGTACCAGCGCCTCGACGCTGCAGATTCTCCCGGTCTGCAAATCGATGACGGGCTGATAGAGCAAATGAAGCTGTTTGCCGGCGATTGCCGTGCGCAAGGCTTCGGCAACCTTCCCGCGCTGTTCGACCTGGCGTACCAACTCGGTGGAAAGGAATTGGCACTGCCCCGGTCCGATTTTCCTGGCCTGCTCGAGCGCGAGATCGGCGCATTGGAACAGGCTGCGCGCATCGTGTGCATCCGACGGAAAGTTCGCGACTCCGATACAGCAGCTCAAATTGACCTGCTGCTCCGCCACAAGCAGCGTTTCGCCGATTGCGCGGCCGATGCGTTCGCAGTGTTGCGCGATGTCTTCCCTGCTGCCGGCGTCGCCCAGGAAAACCGCGAATTCGTCGCCACTCAGCCGTCCCAGCAGCGCGGCCGGGCCGAAAAGATTGCCCAGGCGCTGGGCGATTTGATCGAGAATCGTGTCGCCTGCGAGCTGGCCGAAGACGCGGTTGATCCGCCTGAATTGGTCGAGACCGATGAAAATCAGGGCAGCGTGGTCGGGGGCGGAGGAGACCGCCGGAAGCGAGCGTTCGAGGCAACGCTGAAATGCCTGTCGCGCAAGCAAGCCGCCAGGCGCATCCCGGTTGGCATCATTTCCATCAATGGATGCCGGCTCGGGGGCGAGCTCTTGTTTGGCAAGTTGCCTTTCCATTAAATACGCTCGATCCAATCGCTATGAAAAACTATTGCCGCACCCATCCAAGATGATATAGGTTAACGCCGACATCTGGAAATGAATGCCTGTCAACTATGACAGGTTTACCACCATTACCAAAGAGTACCTAATTTTGATGTTGATATAAAGGAACAGAGCGGGTGTGCGGACAAGAAACAACAAGTTGCGCATTGAGGCGGAACTGGTGAGGGTCGGCGCGAAAAAAACTTGTGAGAATGGTCAGTGTTTCGGCTACCGGCTCAGCGAAGGAATCCGTCTACAGCGTTGCTAGTTTGAACACAGACCCTTATGTTGCGGATTCGCATCAAAATAGTGGGCTGTCCGCGCGTGCGTCAGGGCCGGGCCGCAAGCTGCAGCCTCGAGAGCCAGGCCAGCCCGGCCAAAGCGAGAAGGCAACAGCATGCACCCGCATAAAACGTGACCGACGCCCCCATGTCATCCCATAGCAAGCCGGCAATTGCGCTGGCCAACAGCAGGGCGATGCCGCAGACCAGATTGAAGAAGCCGTACGCCGTTCCGCGCAGATCGGCGGGAGCGGCATCGGCCACCATGGTGGCCAGCAGTCCTTGCGTGGCACCCAGGTGTATGCCCCACAGCGCCACGCCTGCCATGACGACGTACCAGCCCCCGTCCGCGGCAAGCACCAGATCGGCCACGAACAGCGCAACCAACCCCAATGCCAGCAGCTTGCGGTGATTCATGCGATCGGCCAGCTTGCCGAACGGGTAGGCCACCAGCGCGTAAACCACGTTCATCGCCACCATCACCAACGGCACCAGCGCGATCGGCATGCCGGTCTGGCGGGCGCGCAAGAGCAGAAAGGCTTCGGAAAAGCGGGCCAGCGTAAACACCGCGCCGATGCCGACCACCCACCAGTAGGCAGGACCGAGGCGGCGCAGGGTTGCGCGCCGGATCGGGTTGGTGCGCTTGGCCGCTTCCGCGCGCGGCGGTTCG
>DASVYZ010000522.1:0-6640 GCA_036391935.1 Burkholderiaceae bacterium
CGCCGACCTTCAACACTTCAATGTGATCGACGGCATCGAGCGGAATCGCGTCGACGTTGACGAACACGGCATTGTAATCGGCCAGCGCGTAGCTGGGCAGGCGGCGGCCATTCAACAGCACCAGCGTCGACTGCTCGCCGAGGTTACGGAACGAGACGTTACTGCCTCCGGGCGCGAAACTGTCCGAGCCGCCGATATCGGAGAGACTATCGCCGGTAGCGGCGGCCAGGTTACTCAACACTTCGGAAACGCTGCTCGCGCCTTGCCGCTGAATATCGGTGTGGGTAATGATTTGAACCGGAGACGGCGTCTCATCGTCCACCGTTTTGATGTTGGAACCCACGATCAGCACCATCTGCGGTTGCTGCACGGTGCTGCTTTGCGCGCTTGCTACAGCGGACATCGCAATGGCGAAGGTTCCCAATGCCGCACGTACTGCGACGACTCCCTTTTTTTTCTCAAAAATCACGATCGTTCCTTAGGTCATAGATGGATTCATTGCTGTCGTTTTGCAAAGTATCGACAAGATGGCGCAGCTGCCGAAGCAGCGGCTTGAATGCATATTTCAATGCAATGGCTTAGGGAAGCTGCGCATTTCCCTGCTGCATTTTCACGGCCCCAAGACTACCTCTCTTGCCCTATTCCCCCAATCCGACATGTGTCGGATTGGACTGCCAATGAGGTCGTGCTCAAGTACGTGCGCCCGGCGATCAAGCGGCGTGCCAGGCAGCCGGTATTTCTCGGCCGAGATCGGGAAAAACGGCAATCCGTTTTTTTGCGGGCAGTGTCCGTGACCGAGAGAGTGGACGTGTTTTTTTCCAGCCGCGAATACGAATGCGGTGGGCCGTCAAGGCGCAGAATGCTCCCGCCTTTGCCTCTTCCCTCGGTGCCGCCGCCGATTTCCTGTCCGCGATCAAGGAAAATTTCAGCGGTAACAATCCGAATAGTGCGGGCAGCTTCCTGAAGACCCGCCACGCCCCCGGCGGAATGGGGGAGCCGCGTCGGTGATTAGAGGGCGGTAAGCCGAGATGCAATCCCAGCGTTGCTGCGGTTGAAGTCAGTAAGCCGGGGTTTCATTCCCGCCTGCGGTGCTTGGCTTGGGTGTACTGACATCCGTCATTTTATGCAATGACGTGAGCGACGGCAGTGCTCCCCTCGCCCGCAGGCGGGAGAGGAGCCGGGGGTGAGGGCAGTTGCGATCAGGCTTCGTCAAACCTTGATGGAAAATGAAAATGCCAAATTTTTAGGCGCTATCGATCGCAGCCAGATCGCAACCGTCCTCCCCCTGCGCCCCCATAGGGAAAAGCCACGCACCTGCCGGCGAGGGGTGAGCGGTAGACAGACGCCCAATCCGGGGTTAAAACGCTTCCCAATCATCCGTCGCGCCGTTGCCTGCCTTGGCGTTCGTCGCCAGTGCCGGTCGCTTAAGCGGCGGCTTCGCAACCTTCGCCACCGCCGCCTTGCGCTCCACCGTCCCGTCCGACGAATCCGCATACCGCGCGGCCTCATCGCCGATCTTGAACACGCTCACCGTATCCACCAGCACCGTGCCCTGGTGCTGCATCGCGTCTGCCGCAGCCGCCGCTTCCTCGACCAGGGCGGCGTTGCGCTGGGTCACGGTATCCATCTGCATGATGGCTTGATTGATCTGCTCGATGCCGCTGGTCTGCTCGCTGCTGGCGACCGATATCTCCGAAATGATGTCGGACACGCGCTTGACGCTGGCCACGATCTCGCTCATGGTGGCGCCGGCCTGGTCGACCAATCTCGCGCCGGCATCGACCTTTTCCACCGAACCCCCGATCAATGCCTTGATTTCCCTGGCGGCCGAAGCGCTGCGTTGCGCCAGGTTGCGCACCTCCGCCGCCACCACGGCGAAACCGCGCCCTTGCTCGCCCGCGCGTGCCGCCTCCACGGCGGCATTGAGCGCGAGGATATTGGTCTGGAACGCAATGCCGTCGATCACGCCAATGATGTCGACGATCTTCTTCGACGACTCGTTGATCGAGCCCATGGTCTCGACCACCTGCGACACCACGGCCCCGCCCTTCATCGCCACTTCCGATGCGGTGACCGCGAGGCTGCTCGCCTCGCGCGCATTCTCCGCGTTGGCCTTGACCGTCGAGGTCAATTGCTCCATGGCCGAGGCGGTTTCCTCCAAGGAGCCTGCCTGGTCTTCGGTGCGGGCCGACAGGTCGAGGTTGCCGCGCGCGATTTCCCTGGCCGCGCCGCTGATGGTGTGCGTACTGCGGCGCACTTCGGAAACGATCCTGATCAAGCTGTCGTTCATGCCGCCGAGCGCCTTCAGGAGCTGGCCGGTTTCGTCCCGGCTGGCGGGGGCGACCATGCCGCGCAAGTCGCCGGCGGCCACCATCTCGGCCATTTCCACCGCCTGTTGCAGCGGCCTGGTGATGCTCCTGCCCAGCCACAGCGTGACGACCGCGCCGAACGCGGCGGCCAGCGCCACCGCCGCCAGGAGCAGCACGCAAGCCGCCTTGTAGCTGTCCTGCGCCTGCTGGTTCGCCGCCGCCATCATCTGGTGCGACTGCTCCAGCACATAGCTCACGATGCCGTCGATCTTTTGCGTAGGCGGGCGGTCCATGCCCTTGACCAGCGCATCGACCGTGTGGGCGCTCCCGGCATTGGCCACGTCGTACTGCTTGAGCGCTTCGGCGTACTTCACGCCAAGCTCCTGGTGCGATTTGATCGCCTCGTCGACGGCGGCGGTGTCGAATTGCAGCTTGACGAACAAATCCCTGAGTTTTTGCAGGTAAGCGTCGGTCTGGGCGCTGCGATCGGCAAAGGCCTTGCTGTATTTGTCGAACTGGGCCTGGTCGTTGCCGCGCAGGAGCGTGTCTTTCCACTCCTGCACCTGCTTCTTGAATTCGACCTGGGCGCTGCGCGCGGTATCGATCGATTGCTCCAGCATGGTTGCCTTTTGCATCATGTCGGCGCTGCGCGCGTTGCTCTGGCTCAGGGTGAACCAGCCTTCAAGCCCCACGGCCAGCATGGCCAGCATCAGGAACCCCGCCTGGAGACCCAGGCGCGCCCCTATTTTCAAGTCGGATAGCTTCACGAACCTTCCCCCGAAGTGGTGTTGCCGATATGCATGCAATCAGCTTTTTCCGTATGCAAACATTTATACGCCGATTGAGGTATCCGTGCAGCTAGTCGCGTCAATCGCGCCACACATTGTTAATCTGTGTCGCGCAAAATTATCGCAAAGACATCATGCGTGCAAATACCGCGCAAGATTGAATGAGGAAAACACGCCCAAGTGGTGAAAGTGTTGCTCCAGCCAAGCCTTCCCCTGCGCACGCCCTTCCTCGAACAGCGCGTCGATGAAGGAGGCTCGCGTATTCAGCTTGGACAGCCCCGGCAGGCCGCTCATGAAGTCCTGCGCATCGACGAGATGCACGTGCAGATTGCGCAGACGCCGCTCCATCCGCCCCAGGGCGAACCAGCCGCGCTGCGCTTCGCGCTTGGCCAGCGCGATGCCCTGCAGCTCGGTAAACAAGGCCGAGGAAAAGCCGATGTCGGTCAGGCGCGCGACGATCTCGTCGGCCGTGGTGGGCACCCCGCTCTTCGGATGCGCATGCAGCAGCACCACGACGATGTCGCGCGCACGGCATTGATGCAGCAAGGGGAAAATGGGCGGATTGGCGGTGAAGCCGCCGTCCCAGTAGGCGAGGCCGTCGATCTCGACGGCATGGTGCAGGGCCGGCAGGCAGGCCGAGGCCAGCACCGCATCGAGCGATATCTGCCGGTTGCGGAAGATGCGCAGCTTGCCGCTTGCAACCTCGGTGGCGGCGACGAAAAGCTTGATCCGGCCACGCTCGCGCAACAGTTCAAAGTCGATCTGCTCGGCCAGGATGTCGCGCAAGGGATTGATGTCGAACGGGTTCAACTGGTAGGGCGAGAGCACACGCGTCAAGGACAGCAGCATCGCCGGCAACACTCCCGACAAGCCCAGCGCATCAGGCGGCTGCATTTCCTCCGGCAGAAAACTGAACGGCACCTTGAGCGAGACGCGCTGCCAGAAAGCCGCCAATGCCTCGCGCGCCCCTTCGCGTCCACCCTTGGCATAACCATGCGCCAATACCACGCCATTGACCGCGCCGGCGGAAGCGCCGCTGATGGCTTCGACCTCGATGCGCCCGTCTTCGAGCAAGCGGTCCAGCACGCCCCAGGTGAAAGCCCCATGCGAGCCGCCGCCCTGCAGGGCCAGGGTAAGCATCTTGTTTTCCGGCATGCCGCTCTCCTCACGAAAAGAATTACGACAGACTCAAATCAGACGCGACAGTTCCTCTTCCGTGAAGCCGGCCGCGCGGCGCGCTGCGATGTTAAACGGCCCGCGCAGCATAGGGGCCTTGTAGCGTTGCGATAAATCCGCGAACGCGGCAATCGGGTCGAGCTGCCGCTGCGCGCACAGCCAACCATACCATCGATTGCCGACGGCGACGTGGCCGATCTCGTCCTTCAGAATGATGTCGAGGATTTCCGCCGCCGCGTGGTCGCCGGCTTGCGCCAGCTTGGCGCGGATCGGCGGCGTGGCGTCCAGCCCGCGCGCCTCGAAGGTGCGCGGCACCAGCGCGATGCGGGCCAGCACGTCGCCGCGCGTCTTGTGCGCCATATCCCACAGGCTGTTGTGCGCCTTGAAGCTGCCGTAGCCGTAGCCCAGCGTTTGCAAGTGGCGCGCCAGCAGCGAAAAATGCAAGGCCTCCTCGCCCGCCACGCGCAGCCAGTCGGTATAGAACTCGCGCGGCATGGCGGCAAAGCGCCAGACGGCGTCGAGCGCGAGATTGATCGCGTTGAATTCGATATGGGCCAGCGCGTGGATCAACGCGGCGCGGCCTTCCACGCTGCCCATGGAGCGGCGGCCCACGGCAAGCGGATCGACCAGTTCGGGCAGATCGGGGCGGCCCGGAATATCCGCCGGCTCCCCGATCAGCGTCTGCTCGTCGAGCGTCAGACCGCCTTCGTTCCAGCGCTGCGCCAGGGCTTGCACGGCATCGGCCTTGGCTTGCGCATCGCGCTCGGCGAGGCAAGCCAGGGCTGCATGGCGCAGCTCGCTGCTCACTTTATTTGAAGACGACCGTCTTGTGGCCGTTCAACAGAATACGGTGTTCGACGAAGCACTTCACCGCCCGCGCCAGCACCACGCATTCGACGTCGCGCCCGATCGCCGTCAAGGCTTCCGGCCCCATGGCGTGATCGACACGCTCCACGTCCTGTTCGATGATCGGGCCTTCGTCGAGGTCGCCGGTGACGAAGTGCGCCGTTGCGCCGATCAGCTTCACGCCGCGCTCGTGCGCCTGGTAGTAAGGCTTGGCGCCCTTGAAGCTGGGCAGGAAGGAATGGTGGATATTGATCGCGCGGCCCTTCAAGGCTTCGCACATCGCGGGAGAAAGGATCTGCATGTAGCGCGCCAGCACGACCAGGTCAATCCGGTTGCTCTCGACGATTTCGAGCACGCGCTGCTCCTGCGCGCGCTTGGCCTCCGGCGAGGCGCCCGCCGCCAGCGGCAGATGATGGAATGGAATGTTGTAGCTTGCCGCGAGCTGATAGAACTCGGTATGGTTGGAGACGATGGCCGGAATCTCGACCGGCAGCAAGCCGCTCTTGTAGCGGAACAGCAAATCGTTGAGGCAATGGCCGATCTTCGACACCATGATCATCACGCGCGGCTTCTTGTGCGCATCGTGTATCTGCCAATCGAGCTGCATGGCTTGCGCCAGCTTGCCGAAAGCCTCGCGCAGGGCGCTATCGGACACGGCGGCATCTTCCGCCGCGAAATGCACGCGCATGAAAAAGGTTTGCGACTGGCTGTCGCCGAATTGCGCCGAATCGATGATGTTGCAGCCGTGTTCGGCCAGGAAGCCCGATACGCTGTGGACAATGCCGCGGTGGTCGCCGCAGGACAGGGTGAGGATGTATTCCGGGTGCTTCATGGCGTGCAATCGAAGATAAACAAGGCGGGGAACGACGTCGGCAAAGGCCGTATTGTCGCACACCCGGAAGTACTATCTGCGTCGCCTACTCCGCAACCGATTCCTGCTTCGCCAATTTGCGCGCGAACCGCGCCACGAAGAACAGCACCACCCCGCCGGCCAGCCAGCCCCAGGGGGTTTTGCCCTCATCGCCGGGGAAGCGGGTCGCCATGGGATCGGAAGGAATGAAGCGCACCTTGATCGCTTCGCCGTTGGCCATGTGCTTGGCCATGTCGGCGCTGATCCATTTTTTGTCGACCTCGGTCTCCGCGCCGCCCGGTTCAAGGTACTTGACGTCGAGATTCAAACCGCTGGTATAGATCGGGCCGGACGGCACCGCGGCCGGTTTGGACAACACCATCCGGGCTTCATGGCCGGAAAAGCGCCAATGCAGGGTTTCGTACAGCGCCATCAAACCGAGCAAAAATGTCACCGCAGCCATGCAGTAAAGCATCGTAACGTAGACGGCCCCCTTCATGTGTTCCCCTCGGGTGACTTTTGTGGAGACTACATGCCGATTGTATGCCTCCGGCATGCCGCCACAAGGAGAAGCGGGTGGCATCGGGTGTACCTGCAACACCCTTGCCACCTTGGCATCAAGACTCCTTGGTCGGCACAGGTGGTTTGGCGGATTTGCCGGAGCTGTCCAT
>DASVYZ010000523.1:0-7796 GCA_036391935.1 Burkholderiaceae bacterium
GTTGCCGCCCAGTTCGAGGATGGTGCGGGCCAGGCGGACGCCGCAACGCTCGGCCACGGCGCGGCCCATCCGGGTGCTGCCGGTGGCGGAAATCACCGGCACGCGCTTGTCGTCGACCAGGGCCTGGCCGCATTCGCGTCCGCCGATGACCAGCTCAGCCAGACCTGCCGGCGCATCGGCGCCGAATCGGGCCACGGCCCTGGCGAACAAGGCATGCGTGGCGATAGCGGTCAGAGGAGTCTTTTCCGAAGGCTTCCACACCACGGCATCGCCGCAGACGAAGGCCAGTGCGGCATTCCAGGACCAGACTGCCACCGGGAAGTTGAACGCGGAAATCACGCCGACCACGCCGACCGGATGCCACGATTCCATCATGCGATGGCCGGGGCGCTCGGACGCGATGGTCAAGCCGTACAGCTGGCGGGACAGGCCGACTGCGAAATCGCAGATATCGATCATTTCCTGCACTTCGCCCAAGCCTTCCTGCAGAATCTTGCCGGCTTCGAGCGTAACGAGCAGGCCGAGCGCGGCCTTGTGCGCGCGCAACTCTTCGCCGAACAGGCGGATCAGTTCGCCGCGGCGCGGGGCGGGTACGTTGCGCCATTGCTGGAATGCGGCATGAGCGCCAGCGATCTTGGCGGTAACCTGTTCAGCGGTATCGCTACGCAGGTTAGCCAGCACGGCGCCATCGATAGGCGAACGGCTCTGCAACTCGTTGCCGTGGAAAGGCGCGAGGTCGACGCCGAGTTCCTTGAGTACGTTTGTGATCTGTTCCATTGTGTTCTCCATCGGCGGGGGTGTTGAGGGACGCAAGGATAGCACTTCCCTCAATAATGCATCGTTTGGCGGCTGGGACTGAACGTAGGGTGGTTGCAACCCACCAGGTGCCTAGCGAACATCATTTGACGCGCCTGGCGGGTTAGGCCTGCGGCCCACCCTCCCTACGATCCCAGCCTGAGATATTAAGCAGCGTAGTACTGGCCAAAACGGTTGCCCAGGAAATCAGCCAGCTTGGTCTGTTCCTGACGCACCAGGCCCTTGTTCGGCAGCTTGCCTTGCACGACCAGATCGACCATGGCACAGATACCGGAGGCAGTCGTCAACTGGATGGCAGACAGCAGTTGGCCGTTGACTTCCTGGCTGTAAATCTTCTTGGCATAGGTCTCTTGCTCCAGGCGGCCTTCGCGCGTGCCGACCACGGACACGAATACCAGCACCACGTCCTGCTTGGTGATGGGGATGGCGGCTTCCATCACTTCCTTCAGGATGGGGCGGCGGTCCAGCTTGCCCAATTGCAGGTCGCGCACCAGCATCTTGATGATGTCGCGGTGGCCGGGATAGCGCACGGTCTTGTAGTTCAGGTTTTGCACCTTGCCCTCCAGGCTTTCGCACAGCGTGCCCAGGCCGCCCGAAGTATTGAAGGCTTCGTAGTCGATACCGTCGAGCGAGAAGTGTTCCATTTCTTCCAGCGGAGAGGTTTCGCGCAGGCTGCCGTCGACGATGGCTTCGCAAGGATTGCAGTATTCGTTGATCAGGCCGTCGGTGCTCCAGGTCAGGTTGTACTTCAGCGCATTGCTCGGATAGGTCGGCAGTGCGCCGACGCGCATGTTGACATCGCGCAGCGTTTCGAAACGGCTGGCCACGTCGTTGGCGACGATAGAGATGAAGCCCGGAGCCAAGCCGCATTGCGGCACGAAGGCCGTGTCGGCGCCTTCAGCCAGGGCCTTGACCACGCGCGTGCTTTCCACGTCTTCGGTCAGGTCGAAGTAATGCGACTTGGCCTTCTTCGCGGCAGCGGCGATAACGGGAGTCAGGAAATAAGGGCAGGCCGAGAGCGTGACGTCGTGGCCGGCGATCAGGTCGGCAACAGCGGAGGAATCCGACAAGTCGGCTTGCACGCACTTGACGTTGGGGAAGTTGGCTTGCTTGACATAGTCCATGCGGGCCGGATCGCGGTCGGCCACGGTCAGTTCGTATTCGCCGGTGTGCGACAGCAGGTTCAGGATGGCGTCGCCGATCTTGCCTGCGCCCAACAGGATCAGTTTGGTCTTTTTCATGGATATCTCCGCTCTCTATGGTGGTGGGGCCGGCACAGTGCCGACCGTGGGTATTCGCTATGGAAGCTGCTTGCACCCCTGCCAGCCTCTTCCAGTCGTGGCGAAAGTGTAAAACCTATGCATGTCAGATAATAGAGAGTAAAATGCCGTCACAATGTATCAAGCCGATACAAATTGACCATTAAATACTACAAATAATCCGCAACCATCAAAATGAATCCGACATTGGACGATGTAGACAACAAAATCCTGGCCTTGTTGATGGATGATGCGCGCACACCGGTCTCGACCATCGCCAAGCGCGTGGGCGTGGCGCGCACCACGGCCATCGCGCGCGTGGCCAGCATGGAAAAGCGCGGCGTCATCGCCGGCTATGGCGTGCGGCTAAACCAGGAGGTGTACCAGCCTGCCGTGCGCGCCTATGTCGGCATCACCATCGAGCCGCGCGCGGCGACTTCGCTGGTGGCCATGCTGCAAAAGATGCCGGAAGTGGAAACCCTGTGCGCCGTCAGCGGCACGGTGGATTACATGCTGACCCTGCGCTGCCAATCGACGGGCGAACTCGACCGCCTGCTCGACCAGATCGGTGCCGCCGAAGGCGTGCGCCAGACGGCGACCTCGATCATCCTGACCAAGCGCATCGACCGCACGCCGATTTGATTCTTAATTGTCGCAACTGTAGCGAAAAGAGCCATCGAGGGCGAGCGGCAGCACCAGGGTCCGCAAGTTCGCCGCTTGCGCCGCCGCGCACATGGCTGTCCGGGCGCCACCGGTGTTGTCGACGTACTGGCTCGCATATTCCGCGTTGAATACCGCCTTGTTCTTCGCCGTGAATACCGAATAGCCGGCGCATTCGTTGTACTCATGACACTGCTCATTGAGCGCAAAGTCGAAATAGGGTTCCAGCGCAGCCAATTGGCCGACGTCATTCTTGAGTGCCACGGCCAAACGATAGCTGTGCGCCTGACCGGCGAGGTAGGTGTTGTAATCGATCTGATCCTGCGCGGCAAGCGGGAATCCGGAATTGTTGGCATACCCGTCGACATTATCCGGCTCCACGCCATCGCAGCCCTTCGACGCAGCCAGGGCAAAGCGTGCCGCCATGATGCTGCGCACGTTGGCAGACCGGATATCGAGCCAATTTTCCCCCGGCCAGCCGGTCACCGCATTGCCCATATCGGCTGCGGTGAAACTGGAATGATCCGGCCGCCAATTTTCAGAGCTGCCTGCAGAGAAATAACATACGACTTTGTGTCCCGACGCCTGCAGTTGCGCAATCGTGGCCGCGCTCGTATTGAACAAGTCGATGTCGTAGACCGTCGCCGCGTATGACAGGTTGAGCGTCCCGCTCAATTGCCACTCCCAGCTTGTCGAGACCGTCGGAGTCCACTGGGCCGAAGCAGGTGTCGGTGTCGGTGTTGGCGAAGGTGTCGATGCTTGCGCCCCGGCCCCAGCAGACGTGCCCGATTGCCCGCCGCAAGCCGCCAGCAGCACCATGCTGGCGCAAGTGGCAAAAACCACCGCGAAAGGTTTTGCATGGGCCGTCAAACCGTCATTCCGATTTTTTCGTGACATCTGCTTTCTCCGTCAGGCCGGCGAGTGGATTCGATATATCTGACGAAGCTTACCTTATCAGCGTGCCTTGCATGCAATACGTAACCCCGTCATCGCCACGCGAGTTCATGCCCGCAATGAAACGGGCACGGGCGCTGCCGATCGGACTCCAATCGGGCATGGTGGCGGCATCGTGGTTGCCCGGATCGATGGCCGGCATCAAGGCGTGCGTGGGCCGATGTGACCCTGAGTACGCGGCCTGTTGGGATTTTTCAACGAGGCTGCAACAAGTAAAATGACTTAAATCACAAAGGAAACCCCATGCATAACGTCCCGGAAACCAAGAAAGAGCACGTCTGGCGCAAGGTCATCTGGCATACCGACCTCGACGAGCATCCGCTCGGCCCGCATCACTATGCGGAAGTTTATTGCTGCGAAGAAACAAACGGTTATGCCGTGTGGTATGTGCGCCGCTTATCGAGGGAAGACAATCTCGGCAACCCCGATGGGGAAAACGGCGACTACCTGCTGTCTTATTTTTCCAAAGACCGGCGCGACGATGCGATCGAGCATGCGGTATTGGTTGCCAATAGCGACAAGGCGGCCAATGCCGTCATCGCCTCACTCGATACGTTATCCAAGTCGGCGCAAAAACTTTAATCCCACAGCGGCGGCTCGTCCATCAAGGCCACCTGCTCGCGCAACTCCAGCACGCGGTCCTGCCAATAGCGCTGCGTGTTGAACCAGGGGAAGGCCGCCGGAAAGGCCGGGTCTTCCCAGCGCCGTGCCAGCCAGGCTGAATAATGAATCAGGCGCAAGGTGCGCAGGGCTTCGACCAGATGCAGTTCGCGCGCATTGAAGTCGCAAAAATCTTCATAGCCGGCCAGGATGTCGCTCAACTGCCGCACGCGGTCGCGCCGTTCGCCCGACAGCAGCATCCATAGGTCCTGCACCGCCGGACCCATGCGGCTGTCGTCGAAATCGACGAAGTGCGGTCCGGCATCGGTCCAGAGCACGTTGCCGCCGTGGCAGTCGCCATGCAAGCGCAGCGCAGCCACGTCGCCGGCGCGCTCGAAGCAGCGCGCCACACCATCGAGCGCCTGTTGCGACACGCTGCGCCAGGCGCTGTCGATATCGATCGGAATGAAGCCGTTGGCCAGCAGGTAGTCGCGCGGCTCGATGCCGAAGCTTTCGATATCGAGCGCGGGGCGGTGCGCATAAGCGCGTAACGCGCCGACCGCATGGATGCGCCCCATGAAGCGCCCCATCCATTCCAGGGTGGCGCTGTCGTCCAATTCCGGCGCGCGGCCGCCATGGCGCGCAAACACGGCGAAGCGCAAGCCGGCATGGTGATGCAGGGTCTTGCCGCCCAACACGAGCGGCGGCACCACCGGAATTTCCCGCTCGGTCAATTCCAGCGTGAAAGCATGTTCTTCGAGTATGGCGTCATCGCTCCAGCGCGCCGGACGGTAGAACTTGGCCACGACGGACGGGCCGTCTT
The DNA here is from genome assembly GCA_036391935.1 of Burkholderiaceae bacterium. Classification (GTDB taxonomy): domain Bacteria; phylum Pseudomonadota; class Gammaproteobacteria; order Burkholderiales; family Burkholderiaceae_D; genus PKWO01. Next base: position 5,113 of record DASVYZ010000523.1, read on the forward strand.
CCACGCCCAGTTGGTAGACGCGGTTTTCATAGCTGTTGAGCGCCAGGAGGCGCCCGTCGCCGTAAATGCCGACGCTTTCCATGGCATCGAGCACGGCATCCGGACCGAGATTGGCAAACGATGGCGTCACAAGTTCATTCATGGCTTCATTTTAGTTGATGGCCGGTGTTTGGGCGGGTATGCTGTAGGAATTAACTTATCCGCCCCTCCCCATCATGCAGTTCGACGAACCCTTATCCGACCGCGAATTCAACGAGCTCGACAAGTTCCTGCTGTCGGACCGCTGCCCCGACGATTGCATGACCATGGATTCGCTGCACGGCTTCCTGACGGCGATTGCCATCGGGCCGGAAGAAATCCTGCTCGGCGAATGGCTGCCCCTGGTCTGGGGCGGCAATGACCAGGGTTTGCCGATGTTCAAATCGGACAAGGAATACGACCGTATCGTCGGCTTGATTGCGCGCTTCATGAACGAGATTGCCATCACGCTGGAAGTCGCCCCCAAGGAGTTCGAGCCGCTGTTTTGCGAACACGAGTGGGAAGGCCGCAGCGTGATCGACGGCGAGGCCTGGGCCTGGGGCTTTTGGGAGGGCATCGGCTTGCGCGAAGAGGCCTGGCAGCCGATCTGGGATTCCGACATCGCGCAGCTGATGCGCCCGATCTACCTGCTGGGCGCGGAAGAGATCGAAGAAGAAGAATTGACCCTGGTCGACAACCCGATGAAGTGCCACAAACTGGCGCTCGAGATCGAATCAGCCATCCCCGATATCTACCGTTGGTGGAAGCCGCAACGCAAATCGGCGGTGCAAACCGTCGAACGCGAATCGCCCAAGATCGGCCGCAACGACGATTGCCCCTGCGGCAGCGGCAAGAAGTACAAGAAATGCTGCGGCGCAGAATCGAAGCTGCATTGACGCCACAACTTTGATTTGCCTCAATTGCCCGGCGCAATAGCCGTGGATATACTGGGTATCAAATTGATGACACTCAGAGCCTTATCCACCGCGGAGAACGCCATGCTGCCAAGGCACAAGCCGGTTCCAATCGCAACGATCATCGTCGCTTCGCTGGCGGCCAGCCTTATCCTGGCCTGGCTGGTGGAGGCGATGGGCGTACCGGGCGGCGCAACACGCCATGCCGTTGTCGCCTCGCTCTGTTCCAGCTGCCTGGTGTTGTTTTTCTCTTCACGCAAAAGTAAAGGTGGCGCCGAACGCTTCGCCGAACACGTGGAAGGCGAAATCGACCACATCATGATAGGTGCGGCAGAGACCTCGTTCTTCGTCGATTCGGTGAAGAAGAAGATTGAAACCGACGTTGCCACCAGCAATGAAATCGTGCACAGCACGGCACAAAACGCCGCCACCACGCGCCAGATCGCCAGCAATGCCGAGCGCGCGTCGCAAATCGCCGCGGAGGCGCGGCATCAAGCGCAAGCCGCGCGCGCCGAAGCGGACAATGGCTTGGCTCAGATTCGCAGCGCGCGCGAAGAAGCGCATAGCTCGTCGGCCATGATGAAGGTACTGCAGGAAAAATCGCGCCGCATCCACGGCATCACGGAAACCATCACCGAAATCGCAGCACGCACCAACCTGTTGGCTCTGAACGCCGCCATCGAAGCCGCGCGTGCCGGTGAACTGGGGCGCGGATTCGCCGTGGTTGCCGGTGAGGTGCGGCAACTGGCCCAGCATACCAAGTCGGCCACCGATGAAATCGGCGCCATGGTCAGGGAAATCACCGAACAGTCGGAGCGCGCTGCAGAGGGCATGGGCAAGCTGACGTCCAAGGTTGGCGAAGCGGCGCAAAACGTCGAGCGCGTGCACCAGTACCTGGGCAATATCGAGCAGTCGTCGCAATCGTCCGCCAGCGCGATCGGTGAAATCGCCTTGGCGTCGCGCGAACATGTCGATATCAGCAATGCCATCAGCAGCGCCATCGCACAAATCCGCGACAATCTTAGCGCCACAGAGGCAGGCCTGCCCAATGCAGCGGCTTCGGCGATGAAGCTGGCCGAACGCAGCGAAGCGATTGCCGACGCCATGGCTTCCTACGGCATCGCGACCTCGCACGATGCGATCCGGCTCGCGGCACAAGACGCGGCGCGTGAAGTGGGCCGGATATTTTCCGCTGCAATCGCGAACGGCGAGATCAGCCGCGAAGCCTTGTTCGACCGGCGCTACACGCCGATCGCGAATACCAACCCGCAAAAATACACCAGCGCCTTCGACAGTTTTACCGACCGCACGCTGCCCGCCATCCAGGAAAGCCTGCTTGCCCGCATGCCGCAACTGGCCTATGCCGGCGCAGTCGACAATAACGGCTACTTCCCGACGCACAACAGGAAATTCTCGCAGCCGCTGACCGGCAACTACGACATCGACATCGTCAACAACCGCACCAAACGCATCTTCAACGACCGCACGGGCTCACGCTGCGGCTCGAACACCAAGGCTTTCCTGCTGCAGACCTACAAGCGCGATACGGGGGAGGTCATGCACGATTTGTCCGCGCCGATCTTCGTCGACGGCAAGCATTGGGGCGGCTTCAGGATAGGCTACAAATCGAGCGCTTGATGCACCGGCTGCAAACTTCCTCAGGCCGGTTTCCTTGCCCTTGGCCGGCTAGAAGGACATCGTGCCGGCATGCACCGCATCCATCAAGGGGCCCGAGAGCAGGAAGCAGGCATT
>DASVYZ010000524.1:0-3763 GCA_036391935.1 Burkholderiaceae bacterium
ATGAAGGCCACCCTGGCGAATATGTCACATATTGTTTTGATAATTTGTTGCACAAAAAATAATATTGAAGCCGCCTACTTGGCCAAATCGAAGAATTTGAGCACTTCCGCCTTGTGGTTTTCGGCGTCTTTTTTCCCCAAGGCAATCAATTCACCCGTGTAAGTCGCTTCGAACAGCAGGTAGGAAGCCAAAGCCGAGCCGCGCGCCTCGGTGGCGCCGATGCCGCCCAGCATCACGCGCACCGGCGCCGGCAGGCTGCCGACATGACGGGCGGCGATGTCGTCGAGCCGTTCGGACGGGGCGATGGTCAGCATCTCGATCGGGCGCAACTGGGTATTGGCACGCTGCTCTGCCGTCAAGACCGAGAGCGTGACATTGATGCGCGTCAAGCGCTCGATATCGACCGCGAGACTGTCCAAAAAGATGCTCGACATGGCGTGGCCGGCGATCTGCGCCAGGCTTGGGTAATGCGACTGTTCCTTGGCCTGGCTCGGCGGTTCGGACAGGCGGCCGGCGCCGATCACCAGCACCTTGTCGGCGCCGAGATGGATGGCCGGCGAAATCGGCGCCAACTGGCGCATCGAGCCGTCGCCGAAGTATTCGCGCCGGCCATTGCAGTACAGTGGGACAGCCGGAAAGATCAAGGGGATCGCCGCGGAAGCGATCAAATGGTCGACCGTGATCTGCGACTTCATGGCCACGCGCTGCGAGCGCACCCAGGGCACGACTTCGGCTTCGGTCTGGTAAAACGTGATGTGCTGCCCCGCCGTATAGGAAGACGCCGTGACCGCCAGCGCATGCAGCGAACCGTCGATCAACGCCGCATCGAGACGCGGGAAATTCAGCAGCCGGTTCAGCAAGGTCACCAGGGGCGTGTTGTCGAGCAGCGAATTGGGCGGATTGGCATGCCACTTGCGCAACAGCCAGCCGAAGGACATCAGCGTGAGCCAGCGCGCGCCGGAACGCATCACGCCGAGCGAGTCGGCGCGATACACCTGCTCCACCTCGAAGTGTTCCCAGACGCGCAGGAGCTGGTCCAGCCCGACGCCGAAATCGTCGGCATGGCAAGCCAGCGCGGTAGCATTGATGCCGCCGGCCGAGGTGCCGCAAATGATGTCATAGGGATTGCGCTCGGGCTTCCAGCCGGCTTCCGCCAGCATCGCATTGATGGCCTTGAGCACGCCAACCTGGTAGGCGGCACGCGCACCGCCGCCGGTCAGGATCAGGCCGGTTTTCTTTCTTTCTCGCATATCCATGCAAGATTAACAGCGGCGGTCCGGGGATGCAAATCCATTGCTTCGGTCAAGCACCAAAGGATCGTCAGGGTGGAAAAGCGCAGCGGAGCGCCGCCCGGCGCATTCCACCAAGTTCGTCAAATAATGTTCTTTCACGCATGGTGGAATGCGCCTCGGTTTTTCGCCCCTACGATCCTTTACCGTCCACAATCAATCTCCCTCCACGATCCCCTCACGCCGCGGATCTGCGCCGCCGAACCACACTTCCTTTCCATCGATCCTCGTCCGCATGATCCCCTGCAAGCCCGAAGTCTGTTGCGTCACCTGCACGTTATGCCCCTTGGCGCGCAATTGCGCAATCAAGTCATCCGAGACCCGGCCCTTTTCCAGTTCGGTCGGACCGTTGCGGCTGCCCATGTTGGGCAGGCTGATGGCTTGCTGCACGTTCAGATTCCAGTCCAGCACGCCGACCACGGTCTTGGCCACGTAATTGATGATGGCCGAGCCGCCCGGCGAGCCGGCGGACAGCACCAGGTGGTGCGTGCCGCGCTCGAACACCAGCGTGGGCGACATGGAGGTACGCGGACGCTTCCCGGCTTGCACGCGGTTGGCGACCGGGCCGTCGGCATCGACAGAATCGAACGAAAAATCGGTGAGCTGGTTGTTGAGCAGGAAGCCATCGACCATCTGGCGCGAGCCGAACTGGTCTTCGATGGTCGTCGTCATCGAGATCGCGCCGCCGTAGGCATCCACGATAGACACATGCGACGTCGATGGCAATTCCGGCGAGGTGTCCTCGCCCCAGGCCACGTGCAAGGCATTGGGCACGCCCCAATGCGCGCGCCCCATGGATTTGTCGCCGATCAGTTCGGCACGCCCGGCCAGGTATTGCGGATCCACCAGCGGTTTAATGCTGTTGCCCGGCAGCGGCACGAAATCAGGGTCGGCCACGTAGTGGTTGCGGTCGGCATAGGCCAGGCGGCCTGCTTCGGTGAACAGGTGCACGGCTTGCGCGTCGTATTGGCCATCTTTGGGCGGGTGCTCGTCGATATCGGTGTGCGCCAGAATGCCCAGCATTTGCGCGATCGCAATGCCGCCCGAGGACGGCGGCGGCGCACCGCACACGGTCCATTCTTTGTAGTCGGTACAGATCGGCACGCGGATCTTGGGTTCATAGGCGGCGATGTCGGCCGCGGTCAGGAAGCCGGGGTTGGTCGGGTGCGCATGCACCTTGGTTTCGATATCGCGCGCGATGTGGCCGTTGTAGAACACATCGGCCCCGCCTTGAGCGATTTCGCGCAGCGCGCGCGCCAGTTCCGGGTTTTTCAGGACGTGGCCGACCGGCCAGGGCTGGCCCTTCTCATCGAAGAAATAGGCGCGCGCCGCGGGGTCGCCTTGCAGGTAATGTTCCGACGCAAGCAGCTTGTGCAGACGCGGGCTGACGGCAAAGCCCTTTTCCGCCAGATCGATGGCCGGTGTGAACAGCTCAGCCCAATGCAGCTTGCCGTATTTGCGGTGTGCCAACTCCAGCATGCGCAGCACGCCCGGCGCGCCCACCGAACGGCCGCCGACCACGCCATCGTAAAAACTCATGGCGCGGCCATCGGGCGTTTGGAACAGCTTTTCCGTGACCGACATCGGCGCGGTCTCGCGCCCATCATAGGCGCTGACGGTATCGCCGTCGAAATACAGCATGAAGGCGCCGCCGCCTATGCCCGAGGATTGCGGCTCGACCAGGTTCAACACCATCTGCGTCGCGATTGCCGCGTCGATGGCCGAACCGCCCTTTTTGAGAACGCGGTAGCCGGCATCGGTCGCCAGCGGATTGGCGGCGGCGACCATGAAGGTATTGGCCGTCCAGCCCGGTTTTTCCTGGTAGCCGCTCTCGGCTTCGGGCGCTTGCATGCCGGTTTGGACTTGCGGCGCCGTGTAGCCAGCGGAAGCGGTAGTTGGGGAGGGTTTCGAGGAGGACGCCGCACATCCGGCCAGCAGCAGGGCAAGGATAACGACGTGCAATTTCTTGTTGTTCATTGTCGCGCGCTCGTGGAAAAGCGTTATGGTACGCGACACTCGGACAGGCTGCCAGCAGGCAGGTTCCGGCAGCCCGACGAGTTCAGGACACTTTCCCCCATAACAAAACCAGGGGCGGCCCCTAAAAGGAAGCCGTCAGGAGAGAAAGCGGGGCGGCGCCTGATCGATGAAGCTGTGGGATGCGCTCTTTGTCCGCTCGCTGGACGTCAGTGGCAACGTGGCGGCGTAGCGCGGCTTGACCAAGTTGGGATGGATGGGATGATGCTCAAGGCGGCCTATCGCGCCAAGGAATTCGACAGACTCGATAACCAGGCGCAACACATCCATGTCCGATATCGATGCCAGACTGAACCAGCCGTTCTCATCCGGCTCGCCACATTTGGTTTCCACATCGAACAATGCCGCATCGGTTGCAATTCTATCGCGCAGCATCTCAATCCTTGGCGTAAGCATTCGGCCTTGCATTGCCCACCTCAAACATTGCCCACAACATTAAT
>DASVYZ010000525.1:0-6578 GCA_036391935.1 Burkholderiaceae bacterium
CTATTGCCGGCTGCCGCGAGACTGGTGGCGCTGCAAAAAGACTGCGCCGCCATCCTCCCCACGCAATTCGCCTGGTGCTCTCCGCTGGCATTCGAAAACGGTCAATTGACGATCGCGATTCCCAATGCGGCCCTGGCTGCCAAACTCAAACAGCAATTGCCTAAACTACAAGACAATTTACTGAAGCGGGGCTGGCAGGTTATCGCAATACGTTTGAAAGTGCAAGTCGTTAAGGAAGTTATCAAACCTGCAAAAACTCCGCATCCGGGCCTGCCGGCTGGCGCCGTGGCGGCGTTTGCACGGCTTGAAGAGTCGCTGGAAAAGTCACCGCAAAACAACAGCTTGAAGAAAGCTTTGCAGAACTTGGTGCAAAAGCGGACACAAACCTGAGCGCAGGTTAATTGAACGCCCACTCCTGGCCGGCCTGGCGCACATAGTTCTCGGGCGCGGTCTCGATGTCGTCGAAGCTGACCACTTCATACGACTCCGGATGCGCCAGCAACTCGCGCAGCAGCATGTTGTTCAACATGTGCCCCGACTTGTGCGCCGTGTAATTCGCGAGGAAGGGATGCCCGATTAAATAAAGGTCGCCGATGGCGTCGAGAATCTTGTGCCGTACGAATTCATTTTCGTAGCGCAAGCCGTCGGAATTCAGGATGCGGTACTCGTCCATGACGATCGCGTTTTCCAGCGAACCGCCGCGCGCGAGACCGATGCCGCGCAGCATTTCCACATCCTGCATGAAACCGAAGGTACGTGCGCGGGCGATTTCCTTGACATAGGAATCGAGGCCGAAATCGACTTCCGCCACCTGCCCGGTACCGTCGACGGCCGGATGTTTGAATTCGATGAAGAACTTCAGCTTGAAGCCGTCATAGGGTTCGAGGCGTGCCCACTTTTCCTGCTCGCCCTCGCCATGATGCACTTCCACGGTTTTCGTGACGCGGATGAATTTCTTGGCGGCGTTCTGTTCCTGCATGCCCGCTTGCTGCAGCAGGAAGACGAACGACGAGGCAGAACCGTCCATGATGGGGATTTCTTCCGCCGTCACGTCGACGTAAAGATTGTCGATACCAAGCCCGGCGCAAGCCGACATCAGATGTTCGACCGTCGAGACGCGGGCGCCGTCCTTTTCCAGCACGGAAGCCATGCGCGTATCGCCGACCTGCAAAGCCTTGGCGGGAAAATCGACGATAGGGTCGAGATCGACGCGGCGGAAGATGATGCCGGTGTCGGGTGCGGCAGGACGCAGGGTCAACTCGACCTTGGTGCCGGAGTGAAGGCCCACACCAATGGTCTTGACCAATTGTTTGACGGTTCGTTGTTTCAGCATAGAGGCATTATACAACTTACCGGCGGGTCAGTTATGTGCGCGCACCGAGGCTGTTGCATTCATGCAGCCGGGTGCACCAAGGATAGTAGGGTGGAAAAGCCGCAGGCGCATTCCACCATGCGCCTTAAATCGCTTGCTTTAAATGCCTGGTGGGATGCGCCTGCGGCTTTCCCACCCTACTGTTCTTTGATATGCTACAGCTGGCCCAGCAGTGTTTCGGCATTCGACACTTCGAACTTGCCCGGCGCTTCAATGTTGAGCTGCTTGACCACACCGTCTTCCACCAGCATGGAATAACGCTGCGAGCGCGTACCCATGCCGAACTTGCTGAAGTCGGCGGACAAGCCCAGCGCCTTGCTGAAGTCGGCATTGCCGTCGCCCATCATGCGCACGATGCCGGTCGATTTCTGATCGCGGCCCCAGGCGCCCATGACGAAGGCGTCGTTCACCGAGATGCACCAGATTTCGTCGACACCCTTGGCCTTGAGTTCATCGGCATGCTTGACGTAGCCGGGCACGTGCTGGGCCGAGCAAGTCGGCGTGAACGCGCCGGGCAGGCCGAATATGGCAATTTTCTTGCCCTTGACCAAGTCGGCGACCTGGAAGGTGTTGGGGCCGATGGCGCAGGCATCGGTGGCGGTTTCGATGAATTCTGCCAAGCTGCCGTCGGGCAATTTGTCACCGATCTTGATGGTCATGTTGGTGCTCCTTATTGGATATGGTTTGTCGCAAAAGAAAACGCCGCACCCGCAGGGTGCGGCGCGCAGACCGCAGTATGCCTTGTTATTATTTTTTATGCAGGATGAGCGCCCCGCTCCTCTGCACCTCGCGACATCAATCCGCCTGCTTTCTCAAAAAGGCCGGAATGTCATAAGTTTCCATGCCATTCTTTTCCAAGGCGCGCACCGTTTCCGATGCCGACTCGCGGCGCCATACGGCCGGCGCCTTCAAGCCTTCGAAGTGCTGCTGTGCCGGAGCGGCATGGCCCTGGGCGGCGTGTTGCACGGCGTTGACTTGCAGCGGCTCGTTATGCGTGCCGGTGCGCATGACCGGCGTCTGCACCAGTTGCACGGTCTTGCGCGTCTTGCCCAATCCGGTGGCGACCACGGTGACGCGGATATCGTCGCCCATGTTTTCGTCGTAGGCGATGCCTTGCGCGATCGAAGCGTCCGAGGCGGCGAAGGCACGCACGGTGGCCATGACTTCCTTGATTTCCTTACCCTTCAGGCTGCGGCTGGCCGTCACGTTGACCAGCACGCCGCGCGCGCCGGACAGATCGATGCCATCCAACAGCGGCGAAGCGACGGCTTGCTCGGCCGCGATGCGGGCGCGGTCGACGCCGGAAGCGGTGGCCGTGCCCATCATGGCCTTGCCCTGCTCGCCCATGATGGTCTTGACGTCGTTGAAGTCGACGTTGATGTGGCCCGGCACGTTGATGATTTCGGCGATGCCGGCCACGGCGTTGTTCAACACGTCGTCGGCATGCTGCAGCCACTCAATCATGCTGTCGTCTTCATAAATCTCTTCCAGCTTCTCGTTCAGGATGATGATCAGCGAATCGACGTGCTGGGTCAGCGCCTCCAAACCTTCATTGGCAATGTCCATGCACTTCTGGCCTTCGTAGGAGAACGGCTTGGAGACCACGGCCACGGTCAGCGCGCCGAGTTCCTTCGCCACTTGCGCGACGATGGGTGCGGCGCCTGTGCCGGTGCCGCCGCCCATGCCGGCTGCGATGAAGACCATGTGCGAACCGCGCAGCGCATCTTCGATGCGGGCGCGCGATTCCTCGGCCAGCTTGCGGCCGATTTCGGGCTTCATGCCGGCGCCGAGACCGGTCTCGCCGATCTGGATGACATTGTGCGCCTTGGACAATTGCAGCGCCTGCGCGTCGGTGTTGGCGGCGATGAATTCAACGCCGGATACACCCTTGTTGATCATGTGTTGAACCGCATTGCCGCCTGCGCCACCGACGCCCACGACCTTGATGACGGTTCCCGCCGCAGCGTTATCAAGCATATCGATTTCCATAAGGACTCCTAAAGTGTGCAGTTTTCAGTCGATAGTTGTTACGCGGTGTACCAACTAGCGACTGATAACTACGAGTTATCGTCAGACAAGTTACTAAAATTTCCAGACAAACCGTTATTAAAAATTACCCAAGAACCACTCTTTCATGCGCTGCCACACCGCCTTCACCGTTCCATCCTGGCGCGTGACGACATAGCCCCGCAGGTACTGCTTCTTCGCCTCCAAGAGCAAACCGAGCACAGTCGAATAGCGTGGGCTGCGCACGACATCGGCCAGCTGGCCGCTGTATTCCGGCGTACCGAGGCGCGCCGGCTTCAGGAAAATGTCTTCGGCCAGCTCCACCATGCCCGGCATCATGGCCGAGCCGCCGGTCAGGACGATGCCGGAAGACAGCACTTCTTCGTAACCCGATTCGCGCACTACCTGGTGCACCAGCGCAAACAATTCTTCCACGCGCGGCTCGATCACAGCGGCCAGCGCCTGGCGCGACAAGGCACGCGGACCGCGGTCGCCCAGACCCGGCACTTCGAGCGAATCGCCCGGGTCGGCCAGCACTTGCTTGGCCACGCCGTAACGCAGCTTGATTTCCTCGGCTTCCGAAGTCGGCGTGCGCAAGGCCATGGCGATGTCGTTGGTGATCTGGTCGCCGGCGATCGGGATCACGGCCGTGTGGCGGATCGCGCCTTCGGTGAAGATCGCCACGTCGGTGGTGCCGCCACCCATGTCGATCAGCACCACGCCGAGTTCCTTTTCGTCCGGCGTCAGCACCGCATCGGCGGAGGCCATCGGCTGCAAAATCAGGTCCGACACTTCGAGGCCGCAGCGGCGAACGCACTTGACGATGTTTTGCACGGCCGACACGGCGCCGGTGACGATGTGCACCTTCACTTCGAGGCGAATGCCGCTCATGCCTATCGGTTCGCGCACGTCTTCCTGGCTGTCGACGATGAATTCCTGCGGCACGGTATGCAGCAATTGCTGGTCGGTCGGGATATTGACCGCCTTGGCCGTTTCGATCACGCGCGCCACGTCGGCGGCAGTGACTTCCTTGTCCTTGATCGCCACCATGCCGCTCGAATTGAAGCTGCGGATATGGCTGCCGGCGATGCCCGTATAGACGTTGCGGATCTTGCAGTCGGCCATCAGTTCGGCTTCCTCAAGCGCGCGCTGGATCGATTCGACCGTGGCTTCGATATTGACGACGACCCCCTTCTTCAAGCCCTTGGATTCGTGCTGGCCCAGGCCGATGACTTCATGCCGCCCGTTGGGCATGACTTCGGCCACCACGGCCACCACCTTGGAGGTGCCGATGTCGAGGCCTACGATGAGGTTTTTCGCGTCTTTGGTCATGTTGATTCGCTTAACCCTTCTTCCCTTTATTCGGTTGACCAGGAGGCGGCCCCACCGCCCTCAAGGCCAAACCGTTCGTATATCGCATGTCGATGCTTTCGATTCCGCCCTGCCACTTCCCGATCAACTGCGGGTATGCCTTGACCAGCCGCTCCACGCGCTGGTGCAAGGTATCGGCCGTCGGTTCGCGCCCCAACTCCACGGTCATGCCGTTGTCGAGCTTGACGCTCCAGGCGTAGCGCCCGGACAGCAATACCGACTCCGGCTGCAGCTTGAGCGGCGCAAACCATTGGCGCAAATCGGCATAGCGCCGCACCACATCCTTCTCGCTGCCCTCGGGCCCGCCGAACTCCGGCAGCTTGCCGTCCTCTTCCGCTTCTTCCAGGTTGGCGGTGAACACGTCTCCCTTGACCGACACCAGCCGCCCATCCTCGCCCCAGGTGCCCAGCGGCACATGCTCTTCCAGCGACACCACCAGCTTGTCGGGCCATTCGCGCCGCACCGCCGCGCGCCGCACCCAGGGCACGGTCTCGAAAGCCTGGCGCACCGCATCGAGGTCCGCGGTAAAAAAATTGCCCTTGATGCGCGGTATTGCCGTGCCCTTGATCGTGGTCTGGCTGACCCGGCGCAACGGCGCCTCGCCCAAGGCCTCGACACGTATCGCGCGCAGCGTAAACATCGGACGCTGCGCCAGCCACCACAAGCCCGCCACCAGCCACGCGAGCGCGAACAGGGCGTACAAGGCGCCTGATACCGCGTTCATGGACTTGATGTCGTGCCACATGGGTTCCTTATTTCACCGGTTTCCAGTCGGCCGTGGGCTGCAAGTCCAGCCCGGCGGAACGCAAAATCGTCACGCACAAATCTTCATACGACATGCCCGTCGCCTTGGCCGACATCGGCACGAGCGAGTGTCCCGTCATGCCCGGCGAACTGTTGATCTCGAGCAAGAAGGGCTCGTTATCGCCGTCGCGCAGCATGAAGTCGACGCGCGCCCAGCCGACGCATCCGAGCGCATTGAAGGCTTGCACTGCCAGTTCCTGCACGCGCGCGGTCAGTTCGGCGTCGAGCGGCGCAGGACACAGGTACTGCGTGTCGTCGGAAAAATACTTGTGCTCGTAATCGTAGTTGCCTTGCGGGGCGCGGATTTCGACGATGGGCAGCGCATGCGCATCACGGCCGCTGCCCAGCACCGGCACGGTCAATTCGCGGCCGCGGATGAATTCCTCGGCCAGCAAGGTGCTGTCGTACCTGGCGCACAGGGCGAAGCCTTCCTGCATCTCGGAATAGCCGTTGACCTTGACGATGCCGATGGTCGAGCCTTCGTGCGGCGCCTTCAGCATCAGCGGCAGGCCGAGGTCGTCCGGGATGGTGCGCAGCAATTCCGGCGTGGCGTCGGCCACCGAAATGGTCCTGAAGCGCGGCGTGGGCAAGCCATGGGTCAGCCAGACGCGCTTGGTCATGACCTTGTCCATCGACAGTGCCGATGCCATCACGCCGGGGCCGGTATAGGGAATGCCCAATTGCTCGAGCACGCCCTGAATCGTGCCGTCTTCGCCGTAGCGGCCGTGCAGCGCGATGAAGACGCGGTCGAACTTTTCCGCCGCCAGTTCGGCGATGCTGCGCAGGCCGGTATCGAAGGGGTGTGCATCGACGCCCTTGCTCTGCAGGGCCTTGACCACGCCATTGCCCGACATGAGCGAGACCTCACGCTCGGCGGAACGTCCGCCGAACAGCACTGCTACTTTTCCGAAAGACTGTGCGTTCATCTTTTATCACCAACTATTCTTACTTCCGGATGCAGGTGGATTCCGGTCTTTTCCTCGACCGTCGCCTGCACCTCGTTAATCAAATCCTCAATATCGCT
>DASVYZ010000526.1:0-5578 GCA_036391935.1 Burkholderiaceae bacterium
TGAGGCCCTGCACGAGCAGGTATCTTTCGGCGTTCTCGGCTACCCCGCCGGGCCGGCCAGGAGTTACCTTGAAGCAGTGACGGGCTGGCAAGCCAAGCGCTTCGGCTGGCAAGGCGACCCCGCATGGATCGTCCCTACCTCGGGCGTCATCGCGGCGCTCAAGACTGCCATCCAGGCTTTCACAGCGCCGGGAGACTCCGTCCTGATCCAGCCTCCCGTGTACGTGCATTTTCACGAAGACGTGACGCTGAACGGCCGCCGTATTGCGCCCGCGCCCCTTGTTCTCGAAGACGGCCGATACCGCTTCGACGCGGCATCAATCGCGCCGTGCGGGCAACAGTCGCGCAAGCCAATCAGGCAGCATGGAAACGAGCACGCGGTCGCCCAGCATCCAGTGATGATAAACGGCTGCCGCCGCATGTAGGCCGGCCAGCCACAGGATCGCGTCGCCCAGCCATCCATGCGCTTCGGCAATCATGGCGCCCAGCGCGTGGTCGGCAGCGAAGGGGGCGATGATGTTGACGTCGCCTACCAGGGTCAGCGGGTGGTTCTCCAGCCACGCGCCGGCGATCGCCGTAAGCGGCACTGCGAACAGCAGCAGGTACAAGCCGCCTTGTACGATGCGCGATGCGGAATCCATCCAGGGATGCGCCAAGGCCGGGTCTGGACGGCGGTCCACCGCGGCCCAGGCCAGGCGCACCGTGCTGATAAAGAACACCATCACGCCCAAGGTCTCGTGCCATTGCCGGTCGCTGTTGCGTGCCGCGGCATAGACATGCTCTTCCGAGCCGCCCGGCCCCAAGGTAAAGGCTGCCAACACCAGCGCCGCCGTGATCCAGTGCAGCGATTGGGCAACAATGCCATAGCGCGAAATGTCGGGGGAACGCATGACCCGCTCCAGAAGTCGAGAATCGGTCAATGATACGGCAAGGACGGACGGATCACGAAAAACGCCCGTTGGCGGTGCCGTGCCGTAACGTGTTAACATAGTCACAGCCTAGGCCAGTGACTTGACTCTATCGTAATATGGGGCAGACGCAAGAGCCATGAAACATACCCTTTCCCGAGCGTTGCGCGCCGCGCTCCTCGCGCTCGGCCTGGTTGCTGGCGCCGGTTCCGCCGACGAACTGGACGACCAAGTCAAAGCGGCCTGTGTCGGCCTGTCGGCGCGCTTCAACAGCGGCGGTCCCAAGAATGATGTCATCGACGATGAGATCGGCAAGGCCATCGACGGCGATGCCGACTTGCGCGCCCTGATCACCCGTGCACGCTTCACCGGCAGCGCACGCGCCTGCGGGGGCGATACCAAGGCTGCCGAAACCAAACTCGATGCGGCGGCCAACGCGCAATTTCCGGGAAGCGCCGCCAAGGCCAAGCGCTTGGTGCAAATCCTCCGCTGCACCGAAGCGCGCACCGCGCGCGAGGCGGCCAGCCATTGGGACAGCACGCCATTCTGCACCCAGGCTGTGCGCAATTTCGACAGCTACGTTACGCACAACCAGCCGCCTCCTCCGCCCTGAAGATGGTGAATGCGGCAACCATGCTTTCATGACGGCATGGTTGCCGGCCTAGTACTCCGGGGTTTCCGAGATTTGAATGCCGCGCGACGGATTGGCCGATTTCATGTCGTGCACATCGGGGCCGACCAGTTGCGGACCGGCAAAGCCCGCCGATTGCAAGAAGAGGGTAGCGAGAATTGCTGCCGTAAAACGAATGGTATTCGTGCTCATTTGTAACCCCTGGGCTGGATGCTATTGCTGGCACTATTTGGCAAACAACTGCCCAATATCCTTGAACGCCTTGAATTCCAGCGCATTGCCGCAAGGGTCGTACAGGAACATCGTCGCCTGTTCTCCCACCTGACCCTGGAAGCGCACATAAGGTTCGATCACGAAGCGCACGCCGAACGAACGCAAACGCCCCGCCAGGGCTTCCCATTGCGCCCACTCCAGCACCACCCCGAAATGCGGCACCGGCACGTCATGCCCGTCCACGGCGTTGGTATGCGCATGCGCTTGCGAATCCGTCTTAGGGTGTTCGTGGATCACCAATTGGTGGCCGAAGAAATCGAAATCCACCCACTGGGCGGAGGAACGTCCCTCGGCCAGGCCGAACACCTCGCCATAGAAACGCCGCGCTGCGGCCAGGTCGTAGACCGGAATTGCCAAATGGAATGGAGACAAGCTCATCGAAACTCCCGAAAACATGGATCGCAGCCATTGTAAGCCAGCGGCATAAAAAGGCGGCCGGCCTGCCGCCGGAAACCTTCACGCGCATCCGATGCGTTGGCCGCCGAAGCCGCCTGGATGGTGGACAGGGCGCATTGGAAATTTGTCCCCGTTGAACCAGCCACGCCCGAATGCCAGGGCGACCCCGGCATGTGAATGTCGGCTGGCGCGGCGACGACCCGATGTTCACCCAAGCCGCCGCCAAACCCAATAAAATACCAACGCTCCCAGCATGCCCTGCAAACCCAGCCGCGCCATGCAAAGCAGGTAATCGAGCCACGCATACAAGGTAGGTGAGCCGTTGCGGTAAAAATCCACCGCATGTCCGAACCAGGCACCGGAAGACGAATAGCCGCTATAGAGCCCATGATAAGGCCAGCCCATCACGGCCACCGGAAAGGCTCCGATGGACAGTCCGGCCAGAGCCACGGTCTTTGCATTCATGCGCCCGCTGCCCCGTAGCAGCGCAAACACCGGCAAGCCCACCAACAGTACGGTTGCCGCCGCCACGATCGATACGGCCGCCACGTAAAAAACGAGCGCATCGCTGTCGACCCCGCCCATTACCATCCTGGGCAGCAGGCAGAGCGCAGCAAACAGCGGCAATTGCACCAGAATCGCAGCCAGCGAGGCGGTGACGGAGGCTCTCATCGCATCAGGCGCCGCACAAGCCTTTCACCCGCGCAATCGCCGCCCGCACCACTTCGGCATGATCCATTCGCTTGAGCTTGGTGTGAGAATTACCGCCCTGGGAAAGCAGCACCTTTGCGACGGTCGGTCCCACTTCAAACACATAGGTGTAGCCGACGATGGTTTCGGCCTTCTTTCCGGTCGCCCTGGCGAAGAATTCCGCCTTTGCGTTGCGCGGCCCGAAAATGCGTACTGCCACGCCGTCGATCTCGGCCGGTTCCACTTCCGGCACGTCGTCGCTCAACTCGCCCAGCTTTTCCGCCAGGAAGCGCTCCGCCTGCTGGGTTGTGGCAAAGCGCAGGCGCAGATCGCGCACGCTCCACAACTGGTCTGCCGTGTTGGCAGAAAACCAGGCGCGCTCGCCGACCGCCTCGGACTGGAACAGACCATGTTCGTCATGCGCCGTAGCAGGCGAGGGCGGCGCCGACTGCAGCAAAGACATGCCAGGTAAATCGCGTGCTTCGATAAACGACTGCGCATCGTCACTCTTCCAATGGCAGGCATCGGCGTGGGCTGTGGAGCAGGCGAAAAGCAGGGCGGCAAGAATGGATCTGGGCGACATCGGAAACTCTCGGGCGATTGAATCAGCTCCCATAGTACGTAAAATGCCGCGATATCGCCACATCTCCATCAACGCCAACTCAACCGCTCAAAGCATCGGCGCAGCGTTCTCAGGAATTGTGCGGACGGGCCATCGCCTGCGTCACGATAACATGGTGTCGTGCGGCACTCGTTTGCCGCCGGGCGTCGATTGGGATGATACCGATTTGTCGACTTGAGGAGTTCGACGCCGCATCGAACATGCCGGACGGCCACCCAAAACCTTGGAGGCTTTTTGGTTTACACTGCCGTTTTGGCAAGTGACAAACCCCCAAACACAGTAGAGACTCATCATGGAAGAAAAAACGGAAACCAATGCCTCCCAGCGCGACAGCTTTCTGGAAGAGAAAGCCTTCAAGTCTCGCACCGTGCTGCTGTTCGGCCAGATCAACGACAGTGCGGCGCGCGATGCCGTGCGCCAATTGATCGCCCTCTCCGGCGAATCCAAGGCGCCGATCAATTTCCTGGTGTGCTCCCCGGGCGGTCACGTGGAATCGGGCGACGTGATCCATGACGTGATCCGTTTCATCGACGCGCCGGTCAACATGATAGGCAGCGGCTGGGTCGGCAGCGCCGCGGTCAATGTGTTCCTGTCGGTGCCGAAGGAACGCCGCTTCTGCCTGCAGAATACGCGCTTCCTGATCCATCAACCGAGCGGCGGCGCCGGCGGCCAGGCTACCGACATCGCCATCCAGGCGCGCGAAATCGTCCGTGTGCGGGAACGCATTGCCGCCCTGATCGCCAAGGAAACCGGACAGAAACTGGAAAAAGTGTCGGCAGACATCGACCGCGATTTCTGGATGACGGCCCCGGAAGCGATTGAATACGGCCTGGTGTCGAAGTCCATCGTCAGCGCCAAGGAAATCGGCTGATCGCCTGCAATAGTCGGGGCGCAATAGCGTACCGCATTGCGCCCTTTTTCTTGGCTGGCGGTCACGCCCTCCTAAACATCCGAACGCGTTTCCCATGTCGGCGCAGCATATTGCGCCGATAATGTCAGGGCATCGATCTCCCCGCGCAAGACTGCCGCGCCGGTCTAGCCATCCAGCCAGGCCCCCCCAAAAATGCAACCCGTTACCTCCTTCGAAAAATTCTCCGACTGGGATTCCTGTTACTTCTGGGGCCTCACCACGACACCGCCGGCCGAGCTGAACTTCGACCCGCAGCAACTGGGCTATCTGCTCAAGCTCGCCGATTGCGACGCCGCCATCAGCTCGCTTGCCGCACTTGAACCTCGACACTTGATCAACCACAAAGGCACCACGGTCTGGGCGTTGCTGTTCCTCTCGCTGCTGGTCAACGACAAGGAAAGCCTGCAAGCTGTGGCGGAAGGCAAGGCGGGCATCTGCGTCCCTGTGGATGCCGTGCGCGGCGCCTATGGCAGCCACATCAACTGGCCGGCCGAGATGCTGCGCCAATACCGCTACGACTTCGGCAAGTACACGCCCTTCATCGTGCCCTTCGTGCGCCATCGCAGCGCGCCGGAAATCAAGCAATTCGAACGCTCCATGAAGTCGCCCGACGGCAAGGTGGAAATCATCGGCGTGGGCCGTTTCGACGAAGAATTTCCGCAAACGCTGCTGTCGTTGATCCACAATTTCAGCGGGCAGTTTGGGGCGCGGTTCAGAGAGAGTCGGTGAGCCGGCCTATGGCGCCGGGCTGTCCGCGGGAACGAGATCGCCTACCGCGACCCAGAGCGGCACAGGGGACGTGCCGATCTCGACTTGCGCCAATTTGTCTTTCATTGCCGCCAACTTCAAGCGCTGCCGCGGCAAGATCGGCATGCATTCGTGTTGCGTCCGCGCGCGCAATTTGTCTTCGGCGCCAGCAAGCCTGAACGCCACACTGCGGTTCAGTGCTTCGGCCGTATTGCAGGCATAGGATGCCTGACGCACGGTAACTTCGCTGCCGGTTTGCAGCCGCATGACAATCGCGCGACCTGATTCATTGCCACCCGTATGCACGTTCGTCATGCGCCAGGCGATGAAGGCCGCCAATCCCAGCACGGTGACCAGCATCCACGGCAGGTTGCGTTTGCGTCCGGTTTTGGCGGCGTCGGG
>DASVYZ010000527.1:0-2610 GCA_036391935.1 Burkholderiaceae bacterium
TTTCGACTTGGCGCGCATGACGGTGCCGCTTCCCTTGGGGATGCGCTGGAGGCGTTTGATGTAGCCGTGGTCGTTGACGCGGAAGAAGTACACCGCGTCGTGGTCGGCTTCCGTTACGCCGCAATCGACCAATAGCGGGTCGCCGGGATTGAACATGGGCAGCATGGAGTCGCCGAAGCCGGTGACGATGCAGAGGTTCTTGATGCCGGTGTGCCTGGGCACATTGCTGTTGACCCACTCCTCGTCCACGTTCCAGTTGCGGATGATGCCGGGTTGGCCGTCGAGCAGCAATTTGCCGTGCCCCATGCTGCCGCGCACGTCGAATTGGGGGATTTCGATTTCTCCCGCGTGGTTCGACGCGGCATCGAAGCCGGAGATTTCGATGTTGCTGCCGTCGTCCATCCAGCCCGGCGGCTTGCCGATGGCCAGCTCGATTTTCCGCGCGGTTTCGTCGCCCATGAGGGTGGGCGTCTTTCTGGTTCCGCGCGGGGTCTTGTTCTTGATCTGGCTCAGATAGACGGGATTGCAATCGGCCAGCTCGGCCAGCTTGGTCATGCTGCCGGCAATTTCTGCCGCCTTGAGCAGGCGCAGGCGCCGGATTTCGTCGTTTGTTTTCATGGTCGACCTGGAAACGATGGTGGGACGGGCGCCGCCGCGTCTGTGGTGCTCCTGGCTTTTCGGCAAGCTGCCCGGCACGAAGGAAATTCAATGTTCATATGGCCATGCAAATACAGGTAAGCGGCCAACTGCCGGTTGCAGGTCGAATGTATAGCATTCTGCTATGCAAATAAATATGCAAAAGGCTATTGCATAACTTTAGCCATTTGCTATACTTCGGCCCATGGACTTGAAAACCTATCTCTCCCAAAAGCGGGGCCGCCAGGCGCGGCTGGCCCGGGCGGTTGGCGTCTTCGCGCCGGACGTGTCGCGCTGGGCCGATGGCTCGCGGCCTATCCCCGAGAAGTATGGCTGGCCGATCGAAGTGGCCACCGGCGGCGCGGTCACGCGGCGGGAGCTGTTTCCCAAGACCTGTTTGAGCATTTGGCCCGACCTGGCGCAGGAGGTGGCGCAGACCATCCCCCGGCGCTCGGCCGCGCAATATTTTAGAAATTTCCATGGGACGCCCTTCGTGTTGACGTGGGTGCTGGAGCTTCCGCCTTACGTGAAGCGGTTTCCCGCCTGAATAAAGGAGCAAACGACGATGAGATACGAATCCTGTAACCGCTGCGGCGCCGACGAGGTGCGGGCGATTTTGAACCGTGCCGAACCGGTCTGCGGCCATTGCATCGATTCGATGGCGCAGCTTGCCGTGGTTGCCCATGCTGTCGAGCTGGACATGACGCCCAGTACCGAAGGCGTCGGGTTTTCCGCGCTGTGATGTTTCCGAGAGTTTTGACCGTGCAATCGCGCCGCCAATCCCTGCTGGAAGCGATGGTGCAGACCGCCTTGGGCTTCGTCACCAATTTCGTGGCCGGCTTTCTTGTCTATCCGCTGGTCGGCATGCCGATGCCGGCGGCGAGCAATCTGATCGTGACGGCGCTTTTCACGATCCTGAGCTTGAAAAGAGGCTATTGGCTGCGCCGCTTCTTTGTCTGGTTTTGGGCCAGGAAAGAGAGGCGAGCTCCGGCCAGCCTGCCGGGTGCAAACAGAAATGGAAGGCAATGAAATCGGATGCATTACTACAGCCATCACATCGCAGACTTCCGCAAGGATACCTCGCACCTGAGCTTGCTGGAGCAGGGCGTCTATCGGCGGCTGCTGGACCAGTATTACCTCGACGAGAAGCCGCTCGGCCTCGACCACGCGGTGCTGATGCGTGCGCATTGCGTGCGCACTGCGGATGAGAAACAGGCGCTCGACAACGTGCTGCAGGATTTTTTCATCCGCGCCGAGGAAGGCTATGTCCACAAGCGCTGCGAGATCGAGATCGAGGCGTTTCACGCCAAATCGCACAGTGCGGCGGAATCGGCCAAGGCGCGCTGGGCGCGGGTGCGGGCGGAGAAGGAGTCGGCCGCGATGCGAACGCATGGCGATGGCAATGCCAACCACGAACCAATACCCAATATCCATCAACCCAAAAAGAGCAAGGCGCCGCTGGGCGATTTGTTTCCCGGCGTATCGGCCCAGGTGCTGGACGATTTTGCCGCCGTGCGCAGGAAGCTCAGGGCCGAGATCACCAGGACCGCCGCCGACGGCATTGCACGGGAAGCCGCGAGGGCCGGCCTGGCGCTCGAGGATGCGCTGCGCCTGTGCTGCGAGCGCGGCTGGCGCGGCTTCAAGGCGGAGTGGGTGGCGGCGGAGCGGAAGGCCGGGCCGGCCAATGGCGGCGCCTGGTGGGCGACGGACGAAACGGTGATCGCCAGGGGCCGCGAGCTTGGCATCGCGCCCCATGCCGGCGAATCGATGGCCTCGTTCCGGGCGCGTGTGCAGGCCTGCGTCGACAACGGCGGCAGGCCGCCGGACCCCGGCCCTCAGCCACGCAGCCGCGTGATGCGGCCGGAACAGACGGCGCGCGGCGTGAAGCCGGAAGGCCTGGATCTGAAATCGTTTTTGAAACCGAGGGAGGCGGCATGAGCGGCGTGATGTTGAAACAGCAGGGGCAGCAGTTGG
>DASVYZ010000528.1:0-3416 GCA_036391935.1 Burkholderiaceae bacterium
GGTCTTTAGCTCGGTGTATTTATCGAATGCATGCAGCGACTTGTCGCGTCCATTGCCCGATTGTTTATAACCGCCGAAGGGCACGGTAATATCATCCTCGTCATACTGGTTGACATGTACCGTTCCAGCGCGCAATGCGCGTGCCGTGCGGTGCGCCTTGCCAAGATCGGCCGTCCAGACTGCCGCCTGCAAGCCGTAGGAGGTCGCATTGGCTTCGCGAATGGCTTCGTCGATGTGTTGAAAACTCAACACCGACAGCACGGGGCCGAAGATTTCCTCGCGCGCGATGCGCATGCCGCCATGGACTTTATCGAACACGGTAGGTGCGACGTAATAACCGCCGGTTTCCGTTCGCGCCTGCATACCGCCTGCCAGCAATTGCGCTCCTTCTTCACGACCCGATTCGATGAAGCCGAGCACGGTCTTCATCTGGATGCCGTCGACGATGGCACCCATGACCGTAGCTTCGTCGAGCGGATCGCCGGGCTGGAAGTTCGGCACCATGGACAGGGCTTTCTCGAGGAATTTTTCCTTGATCGATGCCTCGACAAACAGGCGCGAAGGCGCATTGCAGCTCTCGCCCTGGTTGAAATAGATCGAGCCGACCGCAGCCGCCACGGCGGCATCGAGGTCGGGGCAATCCGCGCAGACGATATTCGGCGATTTGCCGCCCAGTTCGGTCCAGGCGCGCTTGAGATTGGATTGGCCGGCATATTGCAGAATCTGCTTGCCCACACGCGTTGAGCCGGTGAAGCCTATGCAGTCGATATCCATATGCAAGCCGAGCGCGGCGCCGGCTTCGTGGCCGTAGCCCGGCAACACGTTGAATACCCCCGGAGGAATGCCGGCTTCGAGCGCCAATTCGGCCAAACGCAAGGCCGTCAAAGGGGACTTTTCCGAGGGCTTCAGGATCACGCTATTGCCCATGGCCAGCGCCGGCGCGATCTTCCACGAGGCCATGATCATCGGATAATTCCACGGCACGATGGCCGCCACCACGCCCACCGGTTCGCGCGCGATCAAGGCGAGCGCCGTCTCGGGCGTCGGGGCGATTTCGTCATAGATCTTGTCCACCGCTTCGCCATACCAGCGCAGGCAATTGGCCGTGGCGTTGACGTCCACGCTCTTGCTGTACTTGATCGGCTTGCCCATGTCGAGCGTCTCAAGCAGAGCCAGCTCTTCGCCGTGCGCCACGACGAGGTCGGCAAACTTGATCAGGATACGCTTGCGCGCCGCCGGCGCCAGAGACGCCCATCGCCGGTCTTCGAAGGCTGCGCGCGCGGCGGCCACGGCCGCATCGACATCGGCGGCCTCGCAGCGCGCCACTTCGGCGAGCTTGCGGCCATCGACGGGCGAAATACTGTCGAAGCGAGTGCCGCTCCTGGCCCAGGTCCGTTCGCCATTGATGAAAGCCCGTCCATCGATCTTCAGCGCCTGCGCGCGTTCGTGCCATGTACCCATGTTTGCTCTCCGACTTTATTCGCTGACTGCGTTTCGATATGCCAAGGCTTGCTCCTCGGCGCGTTTTCTTTCCTGGCGCGCCAGCCACAGGCTGCCGGCCGCCACGCCCAATCCGACGACGGCCACCGTCACGGCGGCCACCACGTTGACCGATGGATTCAAGCCCAGGCGCGCGCGCGAAAACAGCACCAAGGGCAAGGTCGTCGTGCCCGGCCCGGAAAGAAAGGCCGAGGTCACCACATCATCCAATGAAATCGTAAACGTCAAGAGCCAGGCCGAGATCAGCGCCTGCGCGATCTGCGGCAAAGTGACGAGATAAAACACCTGGAACGGGCGGCAGCCGAGGTCCATCGCCGCTTCTTCCAGCGACTTGTCCATGGCGGACAGACGCGACTGGATCACCACGGCGGCATACGACGTGCAGATCGAGGTATGGCCGATCCAGATCGTCAACAAACCGCGCCGGCCGAAAACCTGGTCGCAGGCGACGAAGAACAGCAGCAGCGACAAGCCGGTGATCACTTCCGGCACCACCAGCGGCGCATTGATGTGGGCGATGAACAAGGCACGGCCGCGGAAACGGCGGTAGCGCACCAGCACGAAAGCGGCCAGCGTGCCGAGCACCACGGAAGCCGAGGCGGACAACACGGCCACCTTGAACGACACCAGCAAGGCATCGAGGATTTCACTGTCGGCGAGAATCGCGCGATACCAGGTGAGCGAAAAGTGCGTCCAGATGCTGGCCAGCTTGGAATCGTTGAAGGAAAAGACGATCAGGTAGACGATGGGCAAGTAGAGGAACAGGTAGCCGCCGAACAGCCAGGCGGCGCTGAAATGCTTCGTCAGGGTATTACGCATTGCGGCCTCCCTCTACGCCGGAAGACTCGCCCTGGTACTTGTTGAACAAGGCCATGGGTATCAGGATCAGCAGCACCATCGACACCGCGACGGCGCAAGCCATGCCCCAGTCGTTGTTGCTGAAGAATTCATTCCACAGTGTGCGGCCTATCATCTGCGTTTCCGGTCCGCCGAGCAATTCCGGGATCACGTATTCGCCGAGACTGGGAATGAACACCAGCATGGAACCGGCGATGATGCCGGCCTTGGACAAGGGCACGGTGATGAGCCAGAACGTGGTCAAGGGCTTTGAACCGAGGTCCGACGCTGCTTCGAGCAATGTGAGATTCATCTTCACCAGCGTCGAATACAGCGGCAGGATCATGAAGGGCAAGTAGGTATAGACCATGCCCACGGTCATGGAAAACGAGGTGTACATCATCTTGACGGGACTGTCGACAATGTGGGCCCAGAGCAGGAAATGGTTGATCACGCCATCGTCGTCGAGCAAGCCCTTCCATGCATACACGCGCAACAGGTAAGACGTCCAGAACGGCAGCGTCACCAGCATCAATAGCGTCGGCCTCCACGCGGCCGGGGCGCGCGCCATGAAATAGGCGAAAGGGTAGCCGATAGCCAGGCAGATCCCCGTGTTCAAGGCGGCCAGCTTGATCGAATACCAGTAGGTATAGACGTAGAGCGAATCCGTCATCAGGAACAGGTAGTTCGAGACGCGTGCGCGCAGCGTCACCACGCCGTCGGCGTAATCGAGCAAATCCTTGAAACGTATGCCGTCCATGTCCGAAATGGATAGCTTGAAGACAATCAGGAAAGGCAGAGAAAAGAACAGGATCAGGAAGATGTAGGGAATTCCGATCACGCTCTTCCTGCCCAGGTTCCGGCGCAACGCGTTGAGGGTGGCGGCAGGCTTCACGTTGCGGCTCACTGGGTCAAGACCATCAGCGCGGTATCGTGCCATACCGCATGCACCGCGGTGCCGCGTTCGATCACGCTGCCATGGCGCTCCATCGAGGGCACCGTCACTTGCAGCCGCATGCCGCCCAGATCAACGCGATAGCGCGTGGAAGACCCGAAGTAGGCGCTCTCCTCCACCGTGC
>DASVYZ010000529.1:0-4384 GCA_036391935.1 Burkholderiaceae bacterium
AGACCGGCTTCGGTCCTTTCCCGGGCGAGGTGTTCCATGCACCGTTTCCAGTCGCCTTGCATGGCGTGACGACAAACGACGCCATGGCCGCCTTGCAGATGCTGTTCAAGGCCGAGGTCGATCCCCAGCGCGTGGCGGCCATCATTCTTGAGCCGGTGCAGGGCGAGGGCGGCTTTTACATGGCGCCGCCGGACTTCATGCGCGCGCTGCGGGATGTATGCGACGCGCACGGCATTGTTCTGGTCGCCGACGAAATCCAGACCGGCTTCGCCCGCACCGGCAAGCTGTTCGCGATGGAGCATTACGATGTCTTGCCCGATTTGATGACGATTGCCAAGAGCCTGGCCGGCGGCATGCCGCTCTCCGGCGTCTGCGGCCGGGCCGAGATCATGGATGCGCCGGCACCGGGCGGCCTGGGCGGTACCTATGCCGGCAATCCTTTGGCCGTCGCGGCGGCGCATGCCGTGCTCGACGTGATTGAAGACGAGAGTCTGGTCGCACGCGCCAATGTATTGGGCGACAGGATCAAGGAGACGCTGCGCGGCTTGAAAGGCAAGGTGCCGCAGATCGCCGAAGTGCGCGGCCCGGGCGCGATGGTGGCGGTGGAATTCAATAAGCCGGGAACACACGAACCCGATCCGGTTTTCACCAAGGCGGTGCAGACGCGAGCGCTGGAAAGGGGCCTGCTGCTGTTGACCTGCGGCGTGTATGCCAACGTGATCCGCTTCCTGTTCCCCCTGACCATCGAGGACGACTTGATGGACGAGGCGCTGCAAATCCTGACCGTTGCTCTGCAAGGAAATTAAATGCTTTCCTTAGAGCCTGTTTATGATCTGTTTGACATGCACGCAGCTCCGCAAACCGGTCGAATGCTAAGCGCAGCGACGCGTCGTAGCGGTGCTACGGCAAGGAGCTGCAACAACGCAAGCGACCGGTTTCGGACGGTGCGGCGATCCGCCTGCCCGAAGGGTTAGCGGGGGCCGCCAAGGCAAAAGGGCGCATTGCGGCGTTGCGGCGCTTGCACTGCATCCCTTTTCGCTCGAACGTGCATGCCAAACAGATCATAAACAGGCTCTTAAAGGCAATATTCGCGTTGTATTTTGCTGTGCTGCGCAACCGAAAGCCTGTGTGCAGCTATGGCCGGCGTCAGGCAGGTGTGCTATCCTGAATTGATATTTTTGCGTATCGATGGTGCCACTTGCATTCCGCGATATTGTCCGATTACTTGCTGCAGCATTTCGATCGCCAGTCTTCCGTGCCCGGCAATCAGCAGCTTTACCGGCTGTTGCGCAAGGCCATCCTGACGCGCGTGCTGCCGCCCGAAGCGCGGTTGCCGTCTTCGCGCGAACTGTCTTCCGAGTTGGTGGTATGCCGCAACACGGTGCTTTATGCCTATCAGCAATTGTTGGCCGAAGGTTTCGTCGAGGGACGTTCCGGCAGCGGGACCTTCGTCATCGATACCACGCCCAGCATGCCTGCGCGCGAGGAAAATGCGCGGCGCAAGGCAGCCGAGCGGGCGATGCCGGTTGCGGCGGCCGCACCCGCTCTATCGCGCCGCGGCCAGACCCTGGTCGAGCATGCGGGCGCCTCAAGCTGCCAATGGGGCGCTTTCGTGCCCGGCGTGCCCGACGTTACGCAATTTCCGCATGCGCTGTGGAGCCGCCTGCAAGCCAAGGCCTGGCGCAAACCCGCGCCCGATGCGCTGACTTACGCCCAGGGCGGCGGACACATGCCCTTGCGCGAGGCCTTGGCCGAATATCTCAAGATCGCGCGGTCGGTGGAATGCCAGCCGGAACAGGTGGTGGTGACGGCCGGCATCCATCAATCGATCGATCTGTGCCTGCGCCTGTTGAGCGATCCGGGCGATCTGGCCTGGGTGGAAGACCCGGGCTACTGGGGTACGCGCAATCTGTTGCGCGCCTCGGGTTTGCAGATACGACCGATCGCAGTCGATGCCGAGGGCATGTGCCCGAGCGAGGAAGACCTGCGCCATGTGCCGCGCTTCATCTTCGTCACGCCGTCGCACCAATATCCGCTGGGCAGCGTAATGGGCCTGGCGCGGCGGCGCAAGCTGCTCGAATTTGCCCGGCAGCACGGTTGCTGGATCGTGGAAGACGACTATGACAGCGAATTCCGCTACAGTGCCAAGCCGCTCCTGTCGCTGCAAGGCATGGATAGCGGCGACCGCGTGCTATATCTGGGCACTTTCAGCAAGACCATGTTCCCCGGCTTGCGGCTTGGCTATCTGGTGTTGCCGCATGGCCTGGTCGAGCCCTTCGTCACGGGCGTCAATGAATTGCATCGCGCCGGCACTGTGCCGACCCAGGCGGCTCTGGCCGAATTCATCACGCAGGGTTTCTTCGCTTCGCACATCCGGCGCATGCGCGGACTCTATGCGGCGCGGCTGCATCGGTTGCAGGAAATTATCGCGCAGCGGTATGGCGGCACCGAAGTCGCCGTGAGCGGCTCGGACGCCGGCCTGCATCTGGTATTGCGCTTGCCGGAGCATTGCGACGACCGCGCCATTGCGCGCGATGCCGCCGCGGCCGGCATTGGCGTGCGGCCGCTATCGGCTTACTACCACGTTTCCGACGGTGCCCCGAGCGGTTTGTTGCTCGGCTATGGCGGCGTACCGGACGAGCAGATCGGGCCGGCATTCGAGACCTTGGCGAACGTCCTGGACCGATACTTGCAAGGGAAAACGAAGGTGGCGAAGAACCATTTGGGCGTAGGGGCTTGCTGATGGGTAGGTGGTTCCATGGAGGTGAATAAAGTGGAGCTATTCATAAGTCCAAATCGGTTTTAAGCTTGGCAAGACGTCACCGCAGTGTGGGCGGACGCAACAACGTGAACAATAGCGCTTGCGGCACTACGCAGGCGGATTAGAATCAAACGAAACAGTGGCTCCACATCATTTAATTCGCATCAAAGCTGAGAACATGAGCGCGCATAAACCACTTGTTATCGTTCCCTGCTGCAACAAGCAGATCGGGCATCATCCCTACTTTGCTGTACAGACCAAGTACATCGAAGCCGTTTTGATCGGGGCCGGCTGCATGCCGGTGATCCTGCCGTCGGTAGGCGACGTGGCCGACCTCGATGCCGTGCTGGCGGCGGCTGACGGCGTGATGCTGACCGGTTCGCCATCGAATGTCCACCCGAGCCATTTCGGCCAGGAAGTGCGCAACCCGGCGTTGCCGCTCGACCCCAAACGCGATGCCACGACCCTGCCTTTGATCCGTGCGGTGTTGGCGAACGGTATCCCGCTGCTGGCGATTTGCCGCGGCACCCAGGAAATCAATGTCGCGCTCGGCGGCAGCCTGCACCAGGCGGTGCAGGAAGTGCCGGGCATGATGGACCACCGCGACGACGATGAAGATCCGCTCGACGTGCAATACGGTCCGGCGCATCGCGTCAAGATCGAGCCGGGCGGCATGCTCAAGGATATATTGGGCGGCGCCGATGAAATCATGGTCAATTCGCTGCACGGCCAGGGTGTGGACCGTCTGGCCGAAGGCTTGCGCATCGAGGCGCGTGCCGACGACGGCTTGATCGAAGCATTTTCCATGATCGGGGCCAAGGGCTTCAACCTGGCGCTGCAATGGCATCCTGAATGGCGCATTGCCGAAAATGCCGATTCGATGAAGATGTTCGGCGCCTTCGGCGACGCCTGCCGCCGTTATCAAGCTCTCAAGGGAGGCGCGCATGGATAGCTTGCTCAATCGGCGCGAACGGCTGCCGTAGCTATCCGTTCCCGTTCCAAACCGTCAATTCAACGCGCGGCGCCTGCGCCGCAGGCGCGCGCCCGCAGTCAAAACAAGAGAGAGCATTATGTCCTTCCGCACGAACTTTACCTACGCCGACATGGATCTGTGGCTCAACGAGAAGCGGGTCACGGAAATCGAATGCCTGGTGCCGGACTTGACCGGCGTCGCGCGCGGCAAGATCCTGCCGCGCGGCAAATTCACCGAGGATCGCGGCATGCGCATCCCCGAAGCCGTGCTCGGCATGACCGTGACCGGCAATTACCCGACCGACGATGCGGCCTATGACCGCGCGATTTCCGCCACCGACCGCGACATGATCCTGCGCGCCGACCCGGGCACGATCACGCTCGTGCCCTGGGCCATCGACCCGACGGCGCAGGTGATCCACGATTGCTATTTCGCCGACGGCACCCTGGTCGACTTTGCGCCGCGCTCGGTGCTGCGCCGCGTGCTGCAGCTCTATGCCGACAAGGGCTGGTCGCCCGTGGTGGCGCCCGAACTGGAGTTCTACCTGACGGCCAAGAATACCGATCCGGACATCCCTTTGCGTCCGCCGGTAGGCCGCAGCGGTCGCTCCGAAACGAGCCGCCAGATCTATAGCATCGACGCGGTCAACG
>DASVYZ010000530.1:0-8727 GCA_036391935.1 Burkholderiaceae bacterium
GATCGAAGCCGCAGTCGTGGCGCCGGTCAAGGCAATCTGCTACGGCGAGCTTGCTTGTCAGCACCAGACAAACGGATGCCCGCCGGAACGAGCGCGCTGTTCTTCATTCAAACGTTCTCGACGCTCGGCTTCGCCGTGCTCTACTCGACGCTCGTCTTGTACGCGACGAAGCACCTGCACCTGACGGCCAAAGAGGCGACGGCGCTCATGGGCGTGTTCGGCGCCTTCAACTACGGCTTGCACCTGTTCGGCGGCTACCTCGGCGGGCGTTTCCTGTCGAACCGCAATCTGTTCATCGGCGGCATGGTCCTGCAATTCTTCGGCTCTGGTTGCCTGTCCCTGGGCACGGTGGAGATGATGTATGTAGGCCTGGCCTTGTTCCTCACCGGCAGCGGCTTGAACGTCACCTGCCTGAACATGATGCTGACCCAGCGCTTTGCGCCGGAAGACAATCGCCGCGAGGGCGCCTTCCTGTGGAACTACGCCGGCATGAACATCGGCTTCTTCATCGGCTTCGTCGTCGCCGGTTACTTCCAGGACCTGGAAGACTACACCAACATGTATCGCTTTGCGACCGTGGGCAATTTGAGCGCGATCATCATCGCCTTCATCAATTGGCGCGTGATCCGCGACTTGAGCACGCCGCTGTTGCAAAGATCGCGCCAGGAATTCAACACGCGTTTCGTTGCCGGCACCGTCATCATGCTGGCCCTGGTGCCCCTGCTGTGGTACATGCTGCAACACACCGGCCCCACACGCTACGTGGTCAAGGGCGCCAGCGCCTTCGTCGCCCTGGTATTGCTCTACCTGACCACTACGCACAACGACAAGCGTGAACAGAACAATATGTGGGCTTACCTGATCCTCGCGGTCGGCTCCATGGTGTTCTGGACGCTCTATCAACTGACCCCGAGCGCCTTGCAGCAATTTGCCGACAACAACGTGCGCATGTCCGTCGGCAGCTTCAAGATCGCGCCGGTCTGGGTACAGAACATCAACACGGTTGTGCTGGTGTTCGGCGGCCCCTTGATGTCGGCCTTGTTCGTGCGCCTGCGCGAGCGCGGCTGGAAGATCGACGTGCCGCGCCAATTCTCGGCTTCATTGGTCCTGATGGGTATCGGCACGCTCGCGCTGCCGCTCGGCATCTCGCTGGCGGACTCCGCCGGCAAGGTGGATTTCGTGTGGCTGTTCACCTTCTACGTGTTCCAGAGCTTCGCCGAATTGCTGATTTCGCCCGTAGGCTACGCCATGGTGGGCCGCCTGGCGCCGCAGAAATACCAGGGCATCATGATGGGCGCATGGATGCTGCAGACCGGCCTGGCGTCGATTTTCGCCACCGATCTTGCTTCGCGCATCCCCGAACCGACCGCAGGTTCCGCTGCATTGTCGACCAATCCGGCCTACCAGGCACTGTGTTCCTGGCTCGGCGCCGGCACCATAGGCGTCGGCGTGGTGCTGATCTTCCTGATCCCCTTCCTTGGCCGCCTGATCAAGGATGCGGACAAGAAGCCTGAAGCTACAGCGGAAATCGAAGCTACACCTGCCGCAGCCTGACGAAAGTCCGCAGGTCGGCCAGCAACAGGCCGACCGGCCCTTGCAATAAACGCGCCGACGCTTCGGCCTCGGTTTCCCCGGAAAGGCAGCCGCCCAGGTTTTTCAGCGCGGTGCGCGCCTCTTCCTTGCCTTCCTTGACTACCGCAAGCAGTGCATCGGCCACGATGGCCGCAATGCGCGGCCACAAAGCGCTTCCCTGCTCTTCCGGCGTCAGCTCATAGATACGCCCGAACAGGGCCGCATCTTGCACGATGCGCGACAACAGGCGTGCCTGGCGCCGACACCGCTGGCCCGGCTTCTCCTCTTCGTCCGGCTTGTTCTTGCGCGCGAAGCGGCCTTCCGTGTCGGCGCTTTCCGCCAGCTTGATCAGACGCCCGATGCGCGTGCGCATGCTCCGGCTGGCTTCCTCTCTCTCTTCGCCCGTTGGGCCCTGGCCGCTCATGGCAAGCCTGGCATCTTCACCGACGTCGGCCAGCAATTGCGCCACGCTCTCGTCGAAATGCGCCGCCGAGCGCGCATTCGGCGTCAGCCACGACACCAGCAAACCGGCCGCAATACCGATGGCAATTTCCACGATACGCAAGCCGGCTACCTGCCAAGGGCCGTGGCCGGGGATGCCGCCGGAAGACAGGATGATCAAGGCCGTGATCGGCGCGGCGCGCAAGGCCGGCGACAAACCGGCGATGAAAGCCAGCACCGCGATCACGGCCAGAGTCGTCACCGAGGTGACCAGGCCCAGGCTATGCATCCAGACGCCGAACAAGCCGAACAGCGTACCCGTCAGCGCGCCCTTTAAACGGTTCCAGCCTTCACCAAGCGTGGCGCCCGTGCGCGGACGCACGATGATCAGCGCACTCATGACGGCCCAGAATGCCTCAGGCAGCGTCAACGCCCAGGGAATCGAATACGCCACCACGCAGGAGACAGCCAGTTGCGCGCCGTAGCGGCGGTTTTCCTCGGAAAACGAAAATTCGATCTTGCCGCGTGCCGGCTTCGTGATTTTGTCCATGCATGCCCCTTTCGATTGGCGCGATTTTAGCAAGCGAAAGCCGGCCTGCCGGATTTTTCCAATTGCGCCATACTACGGGGTCACGTTTCCACAAAGGGAATCCCATGCACTATCGTCGCCTGGGCCGGTCCGGCCTGCAAATCAGCGAACTCTCCTTCGGCTCCTGGGTCACCTACGGCAACCAGGTCAACCGCAATGCCGCCGCCGACCTGATGGCGGCCGCCTTCGATGCCGGCATCAATTTTTTCGACAATGCCGAAGTCTATGCCGCCGGCCAGTCCGAGGAATTGATGGGCCAGGCGCTCAAGGATTTGAAGAAGCCGCGCCTGTCCTACGTCGTCTCGACCAAGTTCTTCTGGGGCATCAGCAAAGGGCCGAACCAGGTCAATACGCTCAACCGAAAATACCTGCTGCATGCGATCGACGGCTCGTTGCAGCGACTTCAGCTCGACTACGTCGATCTGGTATATTGCCACCGGCCCGACCCGCATACTCCCATCGAGGAAACGGTGTGGGCCATGAGCGACATGATCACGCGCGGCAAGGCGCTGTACTGGGGCACGTCCGAATGGAGCGCCGACGAAATCCGCGCCGCTTACGATATCGCCGAACGCCATCACCTGCACAAGCCCGTCATGGAACAGCCGCAATACAACCTGTTCCACCGCACGCGCGTGGAAGAGGAATATGCGCGCCTGTATGAAGACATCGGCCTCGGCCTGACCACCTGGAGCCCGCTTGCTTCGGGCCTGTTGACGGGCAAGTACCGCAACGGCATCCCCAAAGGCAGCCGTGCCGAGTTGCCCAACTACGCTTTCCTGCGCGAGGGCCTGACCGACAAGGCGAGAAATGCGGTGGTGGCCGAACTGGAAGGCGTGGCCAAGCAATTGGGCTGCTCGCTGGCACAACTAGCCATTGCCTGGACCCTGACCAACGGCAACGTCAGTTCCGTCATCACGGGCGCATCACAAGTCGCGCAATTGCAGGAAAACATGAAGGCGGCCGCCGTGAAGGACAAGATCACCGAAGAGGTGAAGGAAAAGATCGAAGCAATCGTCGGCAATCACTACAACTGAGCTACGACCGAGCTACAGGCGCGCTTCTTCGATGTATTTGCTCATGCCGTCCACCAATGCGGCAAACGCCAGCTTGCACACCGGGGTTTGCCGCAAATCTTCATGCATGGCGACCCAGGTATCCAGGCTGTAGCGCGCCTGCCCGGGCAAAAGCTGCACGAGATCGGGATGGCGCCGCGCCAAGCCGACCTGGGCAATGCCGACGCCAAAACCGGCGCGCAAGGCGGCCATCATCGCCAGGGAATTGTCGCAGCGCAGGGCAAACGATTCGCGCTTCAGGAAGGGCAGCTCGGCCAGCACGGTACGCGTGAAGGCGTTTTCCCGATCGAAGCCGATCAAGTCGTGCTGCGCCAGATCGTGCAAGGCTTGCGGTGTGCCGCGCCGCGCCAGATAGTCGCGGTGGGCGAAACAGCCTAGCACGACGTCGCCCACGCGGCGCGCCACCAGCGAAGCCTGGCTCGGCCGCGCCATGCGCACCGCGATGTCGGCGTCGCGCTGCAACAAGTCTTCCATCCTGTCGCTGGCCACCAGCTCAATCGCCATCTCGGGATACTGCACGCGCAAAGCCGTCACTATGGGCGGCAACACCTCGACGGCCACCACTTCGCTGGCCGTGATCCGCACCGTGCCGCGCACGCCGCCCTGCTGGCCGGCCAGGCTGCGCAACAGCGCAGCGCCGGCCGACTCCATCGCCTCGGCATAGGGGCGTA
This sequence comes from Burkholderiaceae bacterium, assembly GCA_036391935.1. Taxonomy (GTDB): domain Bacteria; phylum Pseudomonadota; class Gammaproteobacteria; order Burkholderiales; family Burkholderiaceae_D; genus PKWO01. Next base: position 4,350 of record DASVYZ010000530.1, read on the forward strand.
AGGCCAGCGCTTCGCGCGAAGGGCTCAAGCCATGCTGGGTGCGCAGGAACAGTGCTATTCCCAAGGCCGCCTCGAGCGCGTCGAGATGGCGCCCGGCCGTGGGTTGCGTGATGCCCAGGAGCCGCGCCGCGCCCGACAGCGAACCTTCCCGCAACACGGCGAGAAAGGTGCGGTAAAGCTCCCAGCTTGGCTCTTGCGGATTCATGAAGGAAATTGTAAGTCATCCATACAAAAATGCATAGCCGATACACAAGTTTAATCAATTCCATTTAGTCAGCCATCCTGCAACAATGTCTCCATCAACCCACTACCTGGAGGCCAACATGAAAACAACGGTCAACGCACCCATCGCCCTGATACTCGGCATCACCGGCTCGCTCGGCGCCGAAATGGCAAGAAAGCTGCACGCGCGCGGCTGGAAAGTGCGCGCCCTGCACCGCGACCCGGCGCGAGTGCAGCACGTCAACCGCGACGTCGAATGGCATAAGGGCGACGCCATGGAACGCGCCGACGTAGTCGCGGCGGCACAAGGCGCTACGCTGATCGTGCATGGCGTCAATCCGCCCGGTTACCGCAACTGGAGCGGCCTGGTGCTGCCGATGATAGACAACACCATTGCCGCAGCACGCAGCTCGGGCGCACGCATCGTGTTGCCAGGCACGGTCTACAATTTCGGCGCCAGCGCCTTCCCCATCCTGCGCGAAGACTCGCCGCAGGAACCGCACACGAAAAAGGGGGCGATCCGGGTCGAGCTGGAACGACGCCTGCGCGCAGCGAGCGAGAATGGCGTGCGCGTCCTGATCGTGCGTGCCGGCGATTTTTTCGGCCCCGGCATGACCGCCAACAGCTGGTTCAATGCCGGCTTGCTCAAGCCGAACCGGCCCGTCACAGGCGTGCAGTATCCCGGGGCAAAAGGCATAGGCCATCAATGGGCTTACCTGCCCGACGTGGCCGAGACCATGGTGCGCCTGCTGGAGTTGGGCGAGCGCCTGCCCGCCTTCGCGCTCTACCACATGGACGGCCACTGGGATGAAGACGGCAGCAAGATGGTCGAAGCCATCGGCCGCGCGAGCGGAAAGCCCCATCTCAAGGCCAGCCGCCTGCCGTGGTGGGCCCTGCGCCTGGCCGCACCATTCAATGAAACGCTGCGTGAATTGATGGAGATGCGCTACCTGTGGCAAAGGCCGATCCGCATGGACAATGCCCGGCTGGTCCAGGTCCTGGGCGCCGAACCGCATACACCACTCGATAGCGCGGTCAAGACAACGCTCGCGTCGATGGGATGCCTCTAACCGGCGATCCGGTACCGCGCACCGTTCTCCGGCTTGCTGTCGAGGATATCGAGAATCGCGCGCGCCACCGATTGGGGCGAACGCAGCTTGCCGCTCTTCTTGAGTTCGATGAAGCGGCCAACATCAGGAAACAGCTCGGCGCCGGTTTGGCGGATTTCGGCCTGCATGTCCGTATCGACCACGCCGGGCTCGATATTGATGCAAACCATGGGCCGGCTTGCGCCGGCCTGTTCCGCCGCAAGCGAGCGGATAAAGTTTTCCAGCCCGGCCTTGGCCGCGCAATACAGCGGCCAGCCGGCATAGCCTTTGGACGAAGCGCCGGAAGACATGTTGACCACGGTCAGTTGGGCGCCGCAATCCTGAAAGGCGCGCACGAAAGCCGCCATCAGGCGTATGCCCGAAACCAGGTTGACTTCGAGATTGCGCGAGATCTGCGCGTCATGCAGCGAATGCACCGGGCCGATCGGGGTCAGCACCCCGGCATTGTTGAAAAAGACCACGCGATTCCACTCCGCCTTCGCCAAGGTCTCGAACTGCTGCTCCAGGACGGCAAACGAGGCATCGAGGTCGGCCAAGTCGGCTTCCATGTGGCTCAAGCCCGCTCCGCTGCGCGAGAGCTCGAAGACGCTCCACTCGCGCGCCTCGCAAGCCCGGACCAGCGCCTCGCCCAATCCGCGCGAGCCGCCGGTCACGATGACCAGGTTTTGTTCTTTGTCTTCGGTCGCCACGGCTTTTGTCATTGTCCGTTACTGGCAGCTGAGTCGCAGGACGCTGTTTTCCGGCGCCTGGACACTGGCAGATTCGCTATTGCCGCAACGGTAGCGCACGAACAAAATTTTGGGGTTGCCGTAAGCCGGGTCGCCGCACAGGTTATTGCCGACCGGTATATCGGCATGGCGGCGCCAGCCCACCATCTGCTGGATCGTGCCGCGCGCATCGCAGGATGGACCATCTGATACGCCGTAGCGCGCGTCTTCCAGGATGATGCGGCCGGCCGGGCCGTCACGATCGGCACGGCCCTGCGCCTCGGCGCCATCGCGATAGCCTTGTTCATAGCCGCGGCGGTATTCCTCGCTCTGTGCACCCGCCGTTGCCGAGACGAGGCAGCACGCGGCCGCCATCGCAGCATACCGTGCCGATTTACGGTAATTCATCTTGTTTTCTCCCTAAGGGTGGATTGGAATGGCGATTTTAACTCCGACCAATGCAAAAGACGCCTCCTCCGCCCTTCCGATTCGGTAATATTTCACATCAATTCCCATGAATATGGGATGGTTCGCAGTTCGCCGTGGGCGATAGAATGACTTGCATTCCTTCATCTCCTCAAAAGTTGGCCCGCCGGCGCAAGCCTGCGGGTCTTTTTTTTGCGTTTCAGAGGCGTGGGCGGCGCTAAACCTGCCCCCAAAAGGAAAGTCAATTGAAGACGATGACGCCGCCCAGTTTGTAGGTTCCGCCGGCCTTGCTGAAGAACAGCGCGGTACCGAGCGGCATCTTGCCCGGCATAGCGGCCATATCGACCACGTACATCCCGTCGTCATAGAGATAGACACCCTTGGCATATTGATTGCATTGCAAGAGATCGTTCAGCATGAAGGGTAATTGCTCCGAGCCGGGCAGCAAATCTTCGCATTTGCGTGCATCTTCGCAAATGTCGCGCCGCACCGCCAGGGCATTGTCGGCCGCGACGCCGCCGAATACGCCGGCCTGCGACAGTTCCGTCATCGCCAGATTGCCGATGCGGATGTTGAGGCTGGAATCGAGGTCGCGCTGGCGCAGTTCGAAGCGGATATTGCCGGAACGGTCCTGCGAATTCGATACCAGGCGCCTGACCAGCATGACTTTGCGGCCAGCCAGCGCATAGAGGTTGCGCGCATTATGTGCGTGCACTGCGGCAAAAGCCTTGTCCAAAGTCGCGCTGACGTCCTTGGGCAAAGGGGTAGGCGTGCCGCGATAGGTGCTGCAGTCGGCGGCTGCGGCGGAAACGCTGAGCCAGCCGGAAAACAGCGCGAGCAGGCAAATTTTTAGGTGCATTTTTGATTCTCCCTGGGCAAGCTTGATGCCTCCGCACACTAGCACAAACCGCCCAGATGTTGTAGTGTGTCAAAAAGGATGGCGAGCATCTATCCCGTCATCCCTGCCGCCCGGAAGACATCCACACGGAAAGGGCCGTTTTCTTCATGGACAGACTGGAAGCTTTCAAGACCATCGCCGCCGAAGCCGCGCGTGGCGAACTGGTGTTCCCCACCAACGTCAACGCCTCGTTGAAATTGCAGCAGGCGCTCGACGATCCCGACTGCCACATGGAAGCCGCGGCCAAGCTGGTGCAGGCGGAACCGCTGTTGGCCGCGCGCACCGTGGCGATTGCCAATTCGGCAGCCTATAACCGTTCCGGCGGCGAAATCACGAATGTCCGCACCGCCGTCATGCGGCTGGGCTTCCAGACCCTGCGCACGCTGGTTGCCGCCCTCGTGGTGCGCCAGTTCGGCAGCATGATCACGGCGCCGGCGCTACGCGCCAAATCCGCGCAATTGTGGGAACACACGGCCCACGTCGCCGCCTTGTCGCAAGTGATCGCCAAGCGCGTCACCCATGTCGATCCTGAAACGGCCATGTTTGCCGGCATCGTCCATGAAGTGGGAGGGTTTTACCTGCTCTCGCGCGCCAAGGATTTTCCCGGCTTGCTCGATGGCGACCTGGAAGACTGGGTCGAATACGGCGAAACCAAGATCGGCCGCGGGGTGTTGAAGCAATTGGCGGTGCCGGACACGGTTGCCGAAGCCGTCGAAGCTTTATGGTATGGCTTCCGCGCCTTGCCGCCGGAAACCCTCGGCGATACCCTGCTGCTGGCCAACGACCTGGCTCCGGTTCCCTCCCCCTTGCAGCAACGCGCCGGCGCCACGACGGTGCAATCCGCCTCGACCATCGACTTCGTGGTCGGCGACGGCACCTTGGCCAGCATCCTCGAGGAATCAGCCGAGGAGGTGCAATCACTGACCTCTGCACTGCTGCTTTAAGAGCCTGTTTATGATCTGTTTGACATGCACGCAGCTCCGCAAACCGGTCGAATGCTAGGCGCAGCGACGCGT
>DASVYZ010000531.1:0-7186 GCA_036391935.1 Burkholderiaceae bacterium
AACGCCGACGGCACCGCCCACGACAATGGCGGCAACGATCCACGACAGACCGCCCGAGGTGACGTGCGGTCCGGCGATGGTGGCCAGCATGGCGAGCAGCATGCCGGCCATGCCGTACATATTGCCGCGCCGCGCGGTTTCGGCATTCGAGAGCCCGCCCAGGCACAGGATGAAAAGGATGGTGGCGCCGATGTAGGCGACCGTGGCTAAGCTTTCCGACATGATTGTTTATCCTTATTTGCGGAACATCGCCAGCATGCGCTGGGTCACGGCGAAACCGCCGAACATATTGATCGCGGCCAGCACGATGCCGCCGCAGGCCAGCCAGCGCACCCATTGCAGGGGCTCGGCACCGCCCAAGGGCGGTGCGATCTGCACCAGGGCGCCGATGGCGATAATGCTGGAAATCGCATTGGTCACGCTCATCAACGGCGTATGCAGGGCCGGCGTGACGTTCCACACCACCATGTAGCCGACGAAGCAAGCCAGCACGAACACGGTGAAGTGCGGCAGGAACACAGCCGGTGCGTTGGCGCCGATGAACCAGAACAGCGCCGCGCCGATGCCGAACACGATGGCCAGGGTCGAACCCTTGGCCGGTTCGCTCGGTGCTCCATGCGCCGGCGCCTTGGGTACGGCGGCGGCAGGCTTGGCTTGCGCCGGGGCTGCGGCCGAAAGCTTGGGCGGCGGCGGCGGCCAGGTGATGTTGCCTTCCTTGATCACGGTCGTGCCGCGCAACACCTCGTCTTCCATGTTGACGTTGATGATGCCGTCCTTGGTCTTGCACAATTCTTCGGAAAGGCGGAACAGATTGGTCGCGTACAGCGTGCTGGCTTGCTTGGCCAGGCGGCTGGCGAGGTCGGTGTAGCCGATGATGGTCACACCGTGCTTGACCACCACCTGGCCCGGCTCGGTCAATTCGCAATTGCCGCCTTGCTCGGCCGCCATGTCGACGATCACGCTGCCCGGTTTCATCGATTCGACCATCGCCGCCGTGATCAGGCGCGGCGCCGGCTTGCCCGGGATCAGCGCGGTGGTGATGATGATGTCGACTTCAGCCGCCTGCTTGGCGAACACCGCCGCCTGCGCCTTCAAAAAGCCTTCGCTCATGACCTTGGCATAGCCGCCCGTGCCGGAGCCTTCTTCCACGTAATCGACCGGCACGAATTCGCCGCCGAGCGAGACGATCTGGTCCGCCACTTCGGGGCGCGTGTCGTTGGCGCGCACCACGGCGCCGAGGCCGGCTGCTGCGCCGATTGCGGCCAGGCCGGCCACGCCGGCGCCGATGATGAAGACCTTGGCCGGCGGCACCTTGCCCGCGGCCGTGATCTGGCCCGTGAAGAAACGCCCGAAATGATGGGCCGCCTCGATCACGGCGCGGTAGCCGCCGATGTTGGCCATGGAGCTCAAGGCGTCCATCTTTTGCGCACGCGACATGCGCGGCACGCTATCCATGGCCAGCACCGTGGCCTTCTTGGCCGCGAGCTGCTGCAGCAGTTCCGGGTTTTGCGCCGGCCAGATGAAGGAAACCAGCGTGCCGCCTTCGCGCAGCAAGCCGACTTCTTCATGGTTCGGTCCGCGTACCTTGAATACGATGTCCGATGCGGCCCACAAGGCAGGCGCGCCCTCGATGACTTCGGCACCGGCGGCGCGGTAGCTGTCGTCGCTGAAATTGGATGCTTCGCCGGCGCCGCTTTGCACGGCAACGGAAAAGCCCAGCTTGATCAGCTTCTCGACGACTTCAGGCACGGTGGCGACGCGCTTCTCGCCGGGAAAGACTTCGCGCGGCACTCCTATCTTCAACGACATGAATGGCTCCTTGGCTTAATACTGTTGATGCTTCAATTCGGTAATACGATTCTTGTCATCGACGCGGCGGGACGGTTGGTCCCGGCGCGGAGCAAATACGTCGCTTGTACTGGTATCTATGACTGGACGGGCTATCTTACACGGAAAGTTTTTGCCGGAACAACCATAGCAATTTGAGATTTCCCACTAAAATTCAGCAAAATAGCGTGACCTGCAAACAAATATTGCCCGCCGAGCCCGCATTTTACCGATTTTGTTCGAAATTTGGTGGATATGACAATGCCGTACCCTGCCCCGCTTTCCAGACCGCTGTTCACGGCACGCCACAATCGCTGCCATGAAACCGCAAGCACGGTAAAATGCGCGGTCTTCAAAAGCGCCTTGGCGCCATCCCCCATGACCGACGTCTGGAAACCCTCAGTCACCGTGGCCGCCGTGATCGAACGGAAGGGCCAATTCCTGCTGGTCGAAGAAGAGACGAGCGACGGCATACGCTTCAACCAGCCGGCCGGCCATCTCGACCCGGGAGAGTCGCTGGCCCAGGCGGTCGTGCGCGAAGCCATGGAAGAAACGGCTTACGACTTCACGCCGCAGGCGCTGATCGGCATGTATATGGCGCGCTACCTGTCTTCGCGCACGCGCCAGGAAGTGACGTATTTGCGCTTCGCCTTTTGCGGCGAAGCCGGCGACCGTCACGACCGTCCGCTCGACGTCGGCATTTTGCGTGCCGTATGGATGACTTACGACGAAATGCTGGCCTGCAAGGACAGGCATCGGAGCGACCTTGTCTTGCGTTGCGTGGACGACTATCGCGCGGGGCAACGCTCGCCGCTGTCGACCATCTTTACCCATCCCAGCGTTTTGGGCGAACCAAGTGACTAAAAAAAGAGTTGTCATCGGCATGTCGGGCGGGGTCGATTCCTCGGTGTCGGCCTGGCTGCTCAAGGAACAGGGCTATGAGGTCATCGGCCTGTTCATGAAGAATTGGGAAGACGACGACGATTCCGAGTACTGCTCCACGCGCGTCGACTGGATCGACGCGGCCAGCGTGGCCGACGTGGTCGGCGTCGACATCGAAGCCGTCAATTTCGCCGCCGAATACAAGGACCGCGTATTCGCCGAATTCCTGCGCGAATACCAGGCCGGCCGCACGCCCAACCCCGACGTGCTGTGCAATGCCGAAATCAAGTTCAAGGCTTTCCTCGATCACGCGATGAAGCTGGGTGCCGATCTGATCGCCACCGGCCACTATGCGCGCGTGCGCCAGGTGACAACTGGGCCCGATGCGGGCAGCTACCAGTTGCTCAAGGCGCTCGACGGCAGCAAGGATCAAAGCTATTTTCTGCACCGGCTCAATCAGGCGCAACTGTCGCGCACCCTGTTCCCGCTTGGCGAGATACACAAAACCGAGGTGCGCAAGATCGCCGAGAAACTGCAATTGCCCAATGCGGCCAAGAAGGATTCGACCGGCATCTGCTTCATCGGCGAACGCCCGTTCCGCGAATTTCTCAACCGCTACCTGTCCTACAAGCCAGGGCCGATGAAAACCGACGACGGCACCGTGGTCGGCGAACACGTGGGCTTGAGTTTTTACACACTGGGCCAGCGCAAGGGCATAGGCCTGGGCGGTTTGAAATCGCATCAGAAGGAAGATGGCAGCAGCGAGCCCTGGTATGTGGCGCGCAAGGATGTGGCCGGCAACACGCTTTATGTCGTGCAGGGGCATGATCACCCCTGGCTGCTTTCGCCCTCGCTCACGGCGGACCAGAGCAGCTGGGTATCCGGGCACGCGCCCGCTGCAGGCAGGCTGCACGCCAAGACGCGCTATCGGCAAGCCGACGTCGAATGCGTGTTCGGTGCAAGCTCGCCAGGTGAATTTGCGCTATCCTTCACCGACCCGCAATGGGCGGTGACACCGGGCCAATCCGCCGTGCTGTATGACGGCGACGTGTGCCTTGGCGGCGGCATCATCTCCGGCACAACAGCGTAAATCCGGTATCCCCGCATCATCCGTCACCCCCGCAAAGGCGGGGATCCACAATGCCACGGCCACAGGACTTAATAGTGGATTCCCGCTTTCGCGGGAATGACGGAGCGTTGGGTTAAGCTATCCGGATAGCAATAAAACAGCCTCTCGTTGTACACTGCCGGTCAAACCACAAGGAGCTGGCCATGCAGGACTCCCCGTTGCGCTACCTGACCTTCATCATCATCGCCTTCGTCTTTGTGCTGTCGCTGGCCTTGGCGCTATTGCTCCATGCGGGCTGGTGGCTGGTCTTGCTCTCCGGAGGGCTGACGGCGATCGGCGTGGGGGACCTGATGCAGACCAAGCGCTCCATCCTGCGCAACTACCCCATCCTCGGTCATCTGCGATTTTTCTTCGAAATGATCCGGCCCGAAATCCGCCAATACTTCCTCGAAGACGACAAGGAGGAAACCCCGTTCTCGCGCAGTCAACGCTCCATCGTCTACCAGCGCGCCAAGCAGCAGCTCGACAAGCGCCCCTTCGGCACGCAGATGGATGTCTACCAAGCCGGTTACGAGTGGGTCAATCATTCTATCGCCCCGGCCAAGGTGCAGCATCACGACTTCCGCATCACCATCGGCGCCGGCCGCGCCCAGCCCTATTCCGCATCCATCTTCAATATCTCGGCCATGAGCTTCGGCGCACTCTCGGCCAATGCCATTCGCGCCTTGAACCGCGGCGCGAAGCTCGGCAACTTCATGCACGATACGGGGGAAGGCAGCATCAGCCGCTACCACCGGCCCGAAACTCCAGGCGAAACCGGCGGCGACCTGGTGTGGGAAATCGGCTCGGGCTATTTCGGCTGCCGCAATCCCGACGGCAGCTTCTCGGAGCAGAAGTTCGTCGAAAACGCGACTTCGCCCCAGGTCAAGATGATCGAGATCAAGCTCTCCCAAGGCGCCAAGCCCGGCCACGGCGGCGTGCTGCCCGGCGCCAAGGTAAGCCAGGAGATCGCCGAGGCGCGCGGCGTGCCGGCAGGCGTCGATTGCGTCTCGCCGGCATCGCATTCGGCCTTCAATTCGCCGATCGGGCTGCTGCAATTCGTCGACAAGCTGCGCAATCTCTCGGGCGGCAAGCCGACCGGGTTCAAGTTCGCACTGGGCCATCCATGGGAATTTTTCGGCATCGTGAAGGCTATGCTGGCAACCGGGATCACACCCGACTTCATCGTGGTCGACGGTTCCGAAGGCGGCACCGGCGCGGCGCCGGTCGAATTCACCGACCACGTCGGCGTGCCGCTGCAGGAAGCTTTATTGATCGTGCATAACGCGCTGGTCGGAGCCAAGTTGCGCGACAAGGTCAAAATCGGCGCCTCGGGCAAGATCGTCTCGGCTTTCGACATCGTGCGCACGCTGGCCTTCGGCGCGGACTGGTGCAATTCGGCGCGCGGCTTCATGTTCGCGCTCGGCTGCATCCAGTCGCAAAGCTGCCATACGGGCCGCTGCCCGACCGGGGTGGCCACGCAAGACCAGGTGCGCCAGCGTGCGCTGGTGGTGCCGGACAAGGCCCTTCGCGTCGCACATTTTCACGACAACACCTTGAAGGCGCTGGCCGAGTTGATTGCGGCGGTCGGGCTGGAACATCCCTGCGACTTGAAGCCGCATCATATCGTGCGCCGGCTCTCGCCTAACCGCGTGGCGGTGGCATCCTCGCTATTGGAATACCTGGAACCGGGCGCCTTGCTGGAAGGGGCCGACCTGGAAAAACTGCCCGAAGTCTACAGGACCTTTTGGCCGGTAGCGCAAGCCAATTCGTTCCAGGCTACCGCATACTGACTATTGCGGAGCGGTGTCCTTGAACGAAGGCCGCTCCGACAGCTTCTCGTACAGTTTGGCCAGATTGGGGTGATCGCCGCGCCAATCGATTTCGGGAAAACGGAAGGCCAGCCAGCCGATGGCGCAACCCGTGGCCACGTCGGCCAGCGTATAGTGGTTGCCGGCACAATAGGGTTTGTCACCCAGGCCCGAAGCCAGGGCATTCAAACCAGCCTTGATCTTGGCGCTCTGGCGTGCGATCCAATCCGGGCTCTGCAGGTGTTGCGGGCGCTGCGTGCGCTCCAGGCGGATCAAGACCCCGGCATCGGTCACGCCGTCGGCCAACGCTTCCCAGCATTTCACTTCAGCGCGCTCGCGGCCGTTGGGCGGAATCAGCTTGCCCACGGGGCTCAAGGTATCGAGGTATTCGACGATCACGCGCGAATCGAACATGGCGCCGCCGTCTTCCATTACCAGGCATGGCACCTTGCCCAAGGGATTCGATTCCATGATCTTGGTGTCGGCCGCCCAGACATCTTCCAGCACGAAGGAATAATCGAGCTTCTTTTCCGCCATGGCGATGCGGACTTTTCTCACATAAGGGCTGGCTAGCGAACCGATCAGTTTCATAGACATTTAGATAATGATTCCCGAACGATTATAGCATTGGGCACACCCTTTCCCGGGACTTGACCACCCTGTCCTTACGGTTGAAGTGCTGATTTCGGCTACCTGACAGATGGTAAAATACGCATTTGCACAGCCAGTGCAGCTTTTTCGCAACACTTCTCCTGGTTCCGCACCTCATTCCCTACTATGCCGCTCACCACACTTTCCGCCCTTTCTCCGCTCGACGGCCGTTACGCATCCAAAACCGACAAGCTGCGCCCCATCCTGTCCGAAGCGGGTTTCATGCATCACCGCGTCAAGGTCGAGATCGCCTGGCTGAAGGCGCTGGCGCAAGCCGGCTTTGCCGAGATCAAGCCGTTTTCGGCTGGCTCGGCGGCCCTGCTCGACAAATTGGCCGCTGAGTTCGGCGAAACCGATGCCCAGCGCATCAAGGAAATCGAAGCCGTCACCAATCATGACGTGAAGGCCGTCGAATACTGGCTCAAGGAAAAGGTCAAGGACGTGCCCGAGCTCGTCGCAGCCTCCGAATTCATCCATTTCGCCTGCACTTCGGAGGACATCAACAACACTTCGCACGGCATGATGTTGAAATCCGCGCGCGACACCGTGCTCTTGCCCGCACTGCAAGCCGTGGTCGACAAGCTGCGCGCCCTGGCCCACGAGCATGCCGACCAGCCCATGCTGTCGCGCACGCATGGCCAACCGGCCAGCCCGACTACCCTCGGCAAGGAAATCGCCAACGTGGTGGCACGCCTGGACCGCGCCGTCAAGCGCATCGCCGCCGTGGAAATCCTGGGCAAGATGAATGGCGCCGTGGGCAACTACAACGCACACCTCTCGGCCTATCCGACCTTCGATTGGGAAAGTTTCTCCAGGAACGTGGTCGAAAACAGCCTGGGCCTGACGTTCAACCCCTACACCATCCAGATCGAACCGCACGACTACATGGCCGAGCTGTTCGATGCCG
>DASVYZ010000532.1:0-1790 GCA_036391935.1 Burkholderiaceae bacterium
AGGAAGCCATGATCGCGCTTGAGAACGCTGCAGCGCTCCCCCCCGAACTTCGGTCCGAATACAAGGCGCGCATCGCCGCATTCGGCGAGGAACTCAATGCGGCCGCGGAAGCATTCTGTCTCGATGCCGTCGCCATGCCCAGCACGCCGGAGAATGCGCCGCTGTGGCAATTTTCGCTGGAAATGGCCCGTGCGCTTTCGTCCTACCAGGCCGGCATGCGCGACGCCTACGAGATGGACATGGACGAAGCCCAGGCTGAGACCCGGCCCGACACGCCGCCCGGGCACGTCGACCAGCCCGCTGCGGCGTCCACAAGCTCGGCCGATGCGGAAGCCGCGCCCGCCAAGACGGACAAGAAGGCTTCGGGAAAAGGCAAGAAGCTGCGAGGCAAGAAGCCGGCAAAGCCGGCGCAGGCGGGAGGCGGTTCCACGCCGGCGCCCCTCCCCAAGCCCCAGGCCAAACCGGCGCAAGCCGCGCCGGCAGCGCGCATCGAAACCGGTGCATCGGCATCTTCTTCCCCGGAAAAGACGGCGGCATCGCCGGCGCAAGCCCACGAAGGCGTGCGAGGCATGATCGAACGCACCTTGAAAAAAAGTCCGCTCGACTACGAAACGGCAATGCGCTCCGGCGGCGACGTCGCCGCCATCGCGCGGGAAATCGGGCAGAACGCCAGGGAAATCGAGGCGATGCGAGGGCCGAAATGCGACCCTATCGACAGCGCCGCAACGATCCGTTTGCGGGCGCGCCGCTGGTTCGGCGACACCGACCGCCTGCGCGCCGCCAGCAAGGCAGCCGCCCAATCCAACACCGTCGAACCCGGCACGATCAAGGAACTGGAGAACCGGCTGAAAGCGATGGAGCTGGTGGAGCGGCGCATCGATACGCAGGAAATCGACGCGCTCAAGAGCCACCGCTACCCGCGGGGGAAATACCTCAGCCAGTTGCTGAAACTGGACCAGATCCAGGAAGTCGGCACGCCCGTCCGGCTGCGTTCGGAAACGGAATCGCTGTATGAAATCCGCATCCAGCCCAAACCCTTGTCCACCGGGGAACGCGTGCCGCCGATCTTCCTGCATCTCCATTCGAACAAGTCGATACGGGCCGAGGATCTGCTGAAGCAGCCGTACCGCGCCTTCACCGCCGCGCACGTGAAAACGAACGAACAAAAGAATCTCGGCGCAAACTACGAGAAATACGCGCAAATCACGGGCGAACTCCACCGGTTCGAAAAGATCCACCGCGGCGACGTCACGGGGGAGCTGCTCAAGGACTTGCGCGACTGGATGGCTGCACATTAGCCTTCCTTTCGACACGCGGCCATCCGAAGCGCCGCGTGCGGCGTGCCCTGTCGCGTGCCGCGCACCATGCCTGACGCAATATTCTTGGCTACGGGCCCGACTTTGAGTAAAATCGGCGCAGCCGCTTTGTTTGAAATGTCAATCCAAGGGACAACAATCGATGATGACTTGGATGCCCGGCCGCTGGCTCAGCGGCATTGCATGGCGATACTCGCTGGCGTCGGCGCTCGCCGCGCTTGCCGCACTCGCCGCGCTGCCGCCGCCAAGCGCCTTCGCCGCACCAATCGCACCGATGCGCATCGTCTATCCTGCGCCGGAGGTCAGCAGCGACAGCCGCGGCAACTACATTATCGAGTTGCTGCGGCTGGCGCTGGACAAATCCGGCGCTGCCTACGAACTCGTGCCATACAAGTTCCGGATGGAACAGTCCCGCGTGCTTTTACAGCTGGAGAAAGGCGGCGACATCGACGTCGCCTGGTCGATGACCACGCG
>DASVYZ010000533.1:0-4176 GCA_036391935.1 Burkholderiaceae bacterium
GACGACTTCGCGCACCATCCGACCGCGATCGCGACTACCGTGGCCGGCCTGCGCCACAAGGTGGGCAAGGCCCGCATTTTGGCCGTGCTTGAGCCGCGTTCGAATACGATGAAGCTCGGCACGATGAAGGGCGCCTTGCCGGGCAGCCTCGCGGGTGCCGACCTGGTGTTCGGCTACGGCGCCAAGGGCGCCGGCAAGGATGCGCTAGGCTGGGATCTCGGCGCCGCCCTGTCTCCGCTCGGTGAAAAGGCCGCGGCATTCGACGATCTCGCTGCGCTGGTGCAGGCCGTGACCAAGGCTGCCCAGCCCGGAGACCATGTGCTCGTCATGAGCAATGGCGGCTTCGGCGGCGTGCATACCAAGCTGTTGAAGGCACTGGCCGAATGATTTTGTATCTGCACGGCTTCCGTTCCTCGCCGCAATCGTTCAAGGCGCGCCTGCTGGGCCAGCGTTTGGACGCATTGGGACTGGGGAGCATTTATCGTTGCCCGCAATTGCCGAGTTCGCCGCGTGCCGCAGCCGAGCTGGCGTTGTCGCTCGCGCGCGAGATGACGGCGGGCGGAGAGGAGTTGAGTCTGGTCGGTTCCTCGCTCGGCGGCTATTATGCGAACTGGCTGGCCGAACGGCTTGGTTGCCGCGCCGTCCTGCTCAATCCCGCCGTGCAACCCCCGCGCGACCTGGAAAACTACGTCGGCGTGACCACGGCTTACCATTCGGACGAAGTCTTCGAATTCAAGCGCGAATACATTGGGGAGCTTGAGGAGTTGCGCGTCGCTGCGATCACGCGGCCTGAGCGCTATTTCCTGATTGCCGCAACGGGCGACGAGGTGCTCGATTGGCGCGAGATGGCGGCGCACTACGCCGGCGCGCGTCAGTTCATCATCCAAGGCAGCGACCACGGCATCAGCGAATTCGCGCAATACGTGGACCAGGTATTGGCCTTTTGCGGCATCCAGGCATGATGGTCGGCGGTTGCGGTACGGCCGTCTGGCATGCGCACGTTAATGGCTGCGGCTGCATCGCGCCCCATGAAACGCGCCATTGGCTGACCGACAGGGTATCATTGACGGTCAAGCTGATTGCGCACAGCGGGCATTTCCGCGTGCACAGGCTGGCGCAGCGGCGCGCCCTGTGTTTGCGCGACGAGGCGCAGGCGATCGGGCTGGCGCGGCCCATGAAGGTGCAGGAGCGCGAAGTCTTGCTTGAGTGCGACGGCGTGCCCGTGGTCTATGCCCACACCGCCGTACCACTGACGGCCGACGCGGACGACTGGCCGTTCTTCGGTTCGCTCGGCGAACGTTCGCTCGGCACTACGCTGTTTGGCGATCCGCTGGTGAGGCGCGGGGCATTGCGCTATGCGCGCCTGTCTCCCTCGCATCCGCTTCACCTGCGGGCGGCAGCGGCGACGGAACATGCTCGTGGCCAGCCGCTATTTGCCCGCCGCTGCCTGTTCCGCCGCAAGTCAGGCGTCTTGCTGGTGACGGAGGTGTTTTTGCCGGCGATTGCTGCATTGCAATTGCGCGACGCCGGCCTGACGCCGGCACGCTATATCGGGGGGCGGCGTTATGCGCCGTCGCTAGGCATAGGCGGCAAGCGAATTTAACAAGAGGCTGCCGCTAAATTACCGTGGCGTTGTTGCCGCTCCTGGCCACACTAATTTTGCGACAGCCTCCAAGAGAAGAAATGAAGGTTTGATGAATCTATTTTTTGAAGAATCCGGCGATTTCAAGGCCGGCACCGTATTGCAGCAACAAGGCGAGGCTTGGCAGGTCGAGCTGCCCACGGGCAAGCGCACCAAGGTCAAGGCCAAGGATGTGCTGCTGCAATTCAATTCGCCCACGCCGGCCGAACTGCTGGCGGGGGCGCAGGCGATGGCAGAGACCATCGAACTCGATTTTCTCTGGGAAGTGGCAGGCCAGGAGGAATTCGGCTTTGCCGATCTCGGCGCCGAATACTTCGGCCGGGCCCCGCAACCGGTTGAAGCGGCAGCCCTGGTGCTGCGCCTGCATGGCGCACCCATGTATTTCTATCGCAAGGGCAGGGGGCGCTACAAGGCGGCGCCCGAAGAGTCGCTGAAAGCCGCCCTCGCCGGCATGGAAAAGAAGCGCCAGCAAGCGCTGGTGCAGGCGCAATATGTCGAGGAATTGAAAGCGGGACGCTTGCCCGAGGCGTTGAGGCCGATCGCGCTGCAATTGTTGTTCAAGCCGGACAAGAACGGCATCGAGTACAAGGCGCTCGATACCGCCTGTGCGGAACTGCAGACCACGCCGCAAGCCTTGCTGCTGTCGGTCGGCGCCATCGCGTCGCCGCACGATCTGCATTATTCGCGCTTCCTCTACGAGCATTTCCCCAAGGGCACGGCTTTCCCGGCCATCGCGGTGCCCACCGCGCGTACGCTGCCGGTGGCCAAGGTGCAAGCCTTCTCGATCGACGATGTGACCACAACCGAGATCGATGATGCCTTCTCCGTGGAAAAGCTGGACGATGGCAAGGTGCGCGTCGGCATCCACATCGCGGCGCCGGGCCTCGGTATCGCACGCGGCGATGCGATCGATGCGATTGCACGCTCCCGCATGTCGACTGTCTACATGCCGGGCGACAAAATCACCATGCTGCCCGATGCGCTGGTGGAAGCCTTCACGCTGGCCGAAGGGCGCACCTGCCCGGCCCTGTCGCTGTATGCGACGCTGAATCCGGAAGACTGGTCCGTGGCGGCGACCGAGACGCGCGCCGAAGCCGTGCCGATTGCCAACAACCTGCGCCACAACGATCTCGACGCACTCGTGACCGAGGAAAACCTGGCAGCCAACGCCGGCGAGTATGCGCGCAAGGAAGACATCGCCTTGCTATGGCAATGGGCGCTGGTGCTGGAAAAAGGCCGCATGGCCAAGCGCGAAGCCTTCGGCTTGCGGCCCGAGCAGACCAATCGCGTCGATTTCAATTTCTATGTCGACGAGGGCATCGTTTCCATTGTGCGGCGCAAGCGCGGCGCGCCGCTCGACAAGATCGTGGCCGAGCTGATGATCTTCGCCAACAGCACCTGGGGCAAGCTGATGCACGACCATGGCGTGCCCGGCATCTACCGTGCCCAGGGTACGGGCGGAGGCTGGGCCGCCAAGATGCAGGTGCGCATGCTGACGCACGCGGCGCCGCATCAAGGGCTCGGCGTGGACCAATATGCCTGGAGCACCTCGCCCTTGCGCCGCTACACCGACCTGGTCAATCAGTGGCAAATCCTGTCTTGCGTCGAACATGGCGTGACAGCGCCGCTGGCTGCCACGTTCAAGCCCAGGGATGCCGATCTGTTCGCCATCGTCTCGGGTTTCGATGCGGCGTATACCGCTTATGCCGATTTCCAGAACAACATGGAGCGCTACTGGTGCCTGCGCTGGCTGGAGCAGCATCAGGCGCGCCAAGTCGAGGCGGTGGTGTTGAAGGATGAAGTGTTGCGGCTGTCCGAAATCCCGCTGATCGTGCGCTTGCCCGGGATGCCGCAACTCGCACGCGGTACGCAAGTCAGGCTCGACTTGCTGCGCTGGAATGAAGTCGATTTGACCATTGAGGCGCGCCTGCTCGAAGTCTTGTCCGGCGCGGCCGCGGCGGAATTGCCGGACGAAGCGGAGGAGGAAACTGCCGCCGTGGTCGAGACGGCAAATGAAGAAACGGCGGAAGTCGGTGCCGAGCCCCCGCCGGTCGGTGAAGCGCCGCCGCCTGAGGCATCTACTCCGGCGGTGTAGGTAGCGAAATATGATCGAAGGCGCGCGGAAATTTGATGGAATTTCGCGCGCCTTGTCGTAAAATCGCGGTATTCAGACTTAACCGCTGCGCCGTCATTTGAAAATCAGTCAAGCCAATTCCGTTCTACCCGCTGCGCTATCTGTCTCCATTGCTGTGCATGCGGTCATCTTGATCGGAGTCCGCTTCGTCGTCCCCGAATTCCAGCATTGGTACACCATCGCCAAGGACCCGCCGATTCTGATGAATACGGCCGATGGCCCTGCGCCGATCCATGCCGATCTCGAAGCCCAGGTCAATCATGAGGGCGGAGGTAATTCCGATTCGGGACATGCCAGGTCGCCGCTGCCGGACATGCAAAAGACCGAGGAGGGCGACGCGGTGAAGTCGGTCAAGCGCCGCACCGAGCAGCTGGAAAGCGAAATGCGCGAGCTGTATACG
>DASVYZ010000534.1:0-7274 GCA_036391935.1 Burkholderiaceae bacterium
AGTGCTTGCCTTCGGTGACGGTGATCGTCAGGTTGCCGGCGAGACCGAGCAATTCCCCGGTGCCGGAATCGGGCACGACGGCAATATGCATCTCCGGCACGCCGCGGTTCATCGTCGCGCTATGCTGCAGCACGAAGCCGCCCTTGCGGCCATGCAGGGTGCCGCGCACCCATTCCATTGCCACGTAGCCGGCCGATCCCTTGACCTGGGTTCCGGCACTGGTCATTTCGCCGTTGCTGACGGCTTCGAGGTCGCCCGAAAATGTTTTGTCGAGCGACATGCGTGCCAAAGGCAAGCCGTCGATGCTGTGCGCCAGGGTTTGCGGCGTCAGCTTGACTTCGAAAGTGCCGGTGGCCAGCATATTGCCTTCCCTCATTGAACTTGGTCCAGGTGGCTGTCGATGGCGGCCTGGATCAGTTGCTTGCTGACGGGGTCGGACTGCACATAGTGCACGCCGATACGGTAACCGTCCTCGCGCGCAATGCAGGAAGCAACGGTGCCGCGAATCAGGGTGCGCTGGCGCGTCTCTTGCCGGCCCGGCACATCGAACGAAATCGCGCAACGCTTCCCCACTTCCAGCGCCTCGGGAATGGTCAGGCTCATGCCTCCGGTCGAAATGTCGATCGTGACGGCCGATTTCACGCGCAATTTCTGCGAAACGAAGATGGCATGGCTCAGCAGCACCTTGCGCACCGATTTCCGCATTTCCTTGGCGACGGGCTGGTCGGACATTGCACTTCCTCCGCTTTCTACGTGACGAGACATCGGATATATTTTACGCACGCTTTTTAACCCGCAGGCAATTATTTTGTGTTCCCAGGGCCCTATGCAACGCCAACTGAAAGTGCGCCTGTTGTTGCTGGGCGTACCGCTATCCCTGATGTGGGCCATTGAACTGGTCAACACGTTGATCGGACATGCGCTCGACGCCTGGGGCATCGTGCCGCGTACCGAAACGGGGCTCATCGGCATCGTGTGCGCGCCATTTTTGCATGGCAGCATCGCCCACCTCGCATCGAATTCGCTGCCCTTCTTGATTTTGGGCTGGTTTGTCATGCTGTGGCGCATCAGCGATTTCGTCTGGGTCAGCGCAATCGCTGCCTTGATTGCCGGACTGGGAACCTGGGCCATCGCGCCATCCGGCACGGTCCACGTCGGCGCTTCCGGCGTGATCTTCGGTTACCTTGGCTTCCTCATGTTGCGCAGCTACTTCGAACGCAGCCTGGCCTCCATCCTGCTCTCGCTCGTCATTGGCATGCTTTATGGCGGCCTGCTGTTCGGCGTCTTGCCGGGGCAGATCGGCATTTCCTGGCAAGGCCACTTGTTCGGCTTTATCGGCGGCGCGATCGCGGCGCGCCTGCTGGCACGCCGGCGTGCATGAAGCCTGCATGAGCCCCGCATACGGCCGGTATAAGGACTGTATAATCTCGCCGTTCCCCCACCACAGAAACCGGCGATGGAAGAAAACCAGTTGCAATTCGTCGAATGGCTGCGTTCCGTCGCGCCCTATGTCCACGCCTTTCGCGGCAAGACCTTTGTCGTGGCGTTTCCCGGCGAACTGGTAGCAGCCGGCGCCCTGACCGAGCTGGCGCAGGACCTGTCGCTGTTGCATGCGGTAGGCATCAAGGTGGTAGTGGTGCACGGCTCCCGCCCGCAGGTGGAGCAACAGCTTGCGCTGCGCAACGTCGAGGCACGCATGCACAACGGCTTGCGCATCACCGACGTGGCTGCGCTCGAATGCGCCAAGGAAGCGGCCGGCGAGTTGCGTCTCGACATCGAGGCCGCCTTCAGCCAGGGCCTGCCCAACACGCCGATGGCGCATGCCGCGATCCGCATCATCTCGGGCAACTTCATCACGGCACGCCCGCTGGGCGTGATCGACGGGGTCGATCTCGGCTTCACCGGCCTCGTGCGCAAGGTCGCGTCGGAAACCATCCATTCGATTCTCGGTACCGGCGGCCTGGTGCTGCTCTCGCCGCTCGGCTTTTCTCCGACGGGCGAAGCCTTCAACCTGAACATGGAAGACGTGGCGGTCTCGGCGGCCATCGCGCTGCATGCCGACAAGCTGATCTTCGTCAGCGAAACGCCGATGTTCGTCGATCTGGGCGGCGAGGAAATCCGCGAAGTCTCCTCGCACCAGGCCGAAGCCGTGCTGCAGGCAGGCTTCCTGCCGCCCGACTCGTCGAACTACATGCTGCATGCGATCAAGGCCTGCAACAACGGCGTGCCGCGCGCGCATATCGTTCCCTTCTCCACCGACGGCTCTTCGCTGCTGGAAGTGTTCACGCACGACGGCGTCGGCACCATGATCAGCTATGAAAACCTGAACAAGCTGCGCGAGGCGACCATCGAAGACGTGGGCGGCATCATCCATCTGATCGAACCGTTCGAGGATGACGGCACCTTCGTCAAGCGCGGCCGCGAATTGCTCGAGCGCGAGATCGACAATTTTTCCGTACTGGAACATGACGGCGTGATCTTCGGCTGCGCCGCGCTCTACCCCTTCCCGGTGGAAAAGATGGCCGAACTGGCTTGCCTGGCGGTGAACCCCGAGGTGCAGGAACAGGGGGACGGCGAATGCATATTGCTGCACATCGAAAACCGCGCCCGCGCTGCCGGTTTAAGCAAGCTGTTCGTGCTGACCACGCGCAACGCCCACTGGTTCCTCAAGCGCGGCTTCGTGCAAACCACGGCGGAAGCGCTGCCGCAAGACCGTGCCCATATGTACAATTGGCAACGCAAGTCCCTGGTGCTGATCAAGCAATTGTAACCAGCGGCAAGTTGATTTCCCACCGGCGGCACAGAGTATAAACTGCGGGTATAAACTACTTATACAGACAGGTATCAACCGATCTCATTTTGCACGGAGGGTGCCATGCGCACCATACTCGCGGCCATCCTTGCACTCGCAGGATTTGCAGGTTTCGCGGCCTTTGCCGATCCCGTCGTCCACGGCACGCTGTCGAACAAGCATCGGATCGAAGTGGCCGACAACAGCACCGACCCGAAAGCCGCCACGGCCGGCGAGTTCATGCACGACTACCCGCGCGGTGCGCCGTACCGCATGCGCATGTTCCCGACCAAGCCGGCCATGGAGCTGACGGTCAAAACCGAGGATGGCAAGCGCATCAAGGTAACGCAAGACCTCGACGAGGTGCGCGATCTCGAAATCGGCAGCAAGGTCGCCGTCGATACCGTCGATGGCAAGCAGAAGGTCATTGCGGTGAAATAGTCAGATCGGCTTTGCCGCAGTCGGCGAGGCCATGCGGACCGAATCAGCTTTGCGACAGCAGCAAGGTTGTGCGAGCCGGCGCACGCGCGGCGTCCCGGCCGCCCAGGTCGAATACCGACACCGCCGAAGATAGCGCCTGCGCCTGATCCTGCATGCTTTGCGCCGCTGCGGCAGCCTGCTCCACCAGCGCCGCGTTCTGCTGCGTCATCCGGTCGATTTCGCTTACCGCACGGTTGACCTGCTCGATGCCGGTGCTTTGCTCCTGGCTGGCCGTGACGATGCTTTCCATGATGCCGGTCACGCGAGACACCGAAGCGACGATGTCGCGCATGGCCTGCCCGGCTTCATCGACGAGCTTGCTGCCGGCCTCGACTTTGGCCGCCGAGTCGACGATCAAATCCTTGATTTCGTGCGCTGCAGTCGCGGAGCGTTGCGCCAGGCTGCGCACTTCGGAAGCGACCACCGCGAAGCCCCTGCCCTGCTCTCCGGCCCGCGCCGCTTCCACCGCGGCATTCAAGGCCAGGATATTGGTCTGGAACGCGATACCGTCGATCACGCCGATGATGTCGGACATTTTTTCCGAACTGGCCTTGATCGAATTCATGGTGCCGATCACGTTTTCCACGACCGCACCGCCGCGCCGCGCTTCCGCGGCGGCATCATCGACCATGCGATTGGCCTCCCGCGCGTTGTCGGCATTGTTGCGCACCGTTCCGGTCAATTGCTCGATCGCACTGGCGGTCTCCTCCAGATTGCCGGCCTGAGATTCGGTCCGCTGCGACAGATCCATGTTGCCGCTGGCGATTTCGCGCGACGAGACGTTCATGCTCTCTGTCGATTGCCGCACCTGCGACACCATGCGGCACAGGTTGTCGTTCATATTCTTCAACGCATTGAGCAAATCGCCCAGTTCGTCCATCGACGTGACATGCACTTCGGCGCCCAAATCGCCGGCGGCAACACGTTTGGCGACTTCGACGGCACGGTCCAGCGGCGCCGTGATCGAGCGCGTAAGCCACCATGCGCACAAACTGCCCAGGGCCACGAACAGCACGATCAGCGAAGTCACGAGCATCTTGCTGCTCTCGGCCACGGCGTCGACGCGCCGGCTCATCTCGTTGACGATCGCTTTCTGGTGTTCGAGGAAAACGAGTTCGCTGTCCATGTAGGCGTCGGCCAGGGGCATGAAGTCGGAAAACAGCCTGGTCACGTCGTCATTGCGGCCCTCCTTTTTGGCTTTGGCGATCGCGTCGCGCCGCACGATATAGGCCTTGCGCGCCGTCACCACCTTGTCCAGCAATGCTTGTTCCTCAGGAGTGTCGACGTGCGCCTCGATGTATTGCTGGATTTCACTGTTGCGCTTGGAGGAACTTGCCGTATCGGCGGCAAAGAAGTCGGCCAGGGAGTCGTCGCTGCTTTTGGCGATAGCCAGCGTGCGGCGCAAGCCGGCAAACGTGATGCGATACCATTCTTCAGTCAGGCGTTCCTTGGCCAGAGGTTCGGCCATCATGACGCGCGTGTCGCCTGCAACCTTGTTGAGCCGGATCAGGCCGATCACCGAAGAAGCGGTGGCAAGGAACAGAACCACCGCAAAACCCAAGGCCAGACGCGTGCCTATGCGCATGTTGCTGAGCTTCATATATCCCCCCAGATTGCCAGATACTTTCCGGCACTATTTCCCTGCAACTATCTTTTCCCGGGAAGAATCTGCGGTCAACTGATTTTTTGCATTTCCGGCACGATGACGTAAATGCGCCACGGCATTGAATTTCCCAAAAGAAACGCCATGCCGCCACCGGTCAAAGACAACATGTCAAAGATACTTGGTGATTTCCTTGAATTCGCTGACGCTGGCGCCGGCATTGCGCGCGCCCTTCTTCACCATGTGTTCCAGGCAATGGTCGATATGATCGTGCACCAGGGTCTTCTTGGCGCTGGCGATGGCCTTCTCCACCGCCTGCAATTGCTGCGCGACTTCGAGACATTCCCGTTCATCTTCGAGCATGTCGATGATGCTCTTCAAATGCCCTGCGGCACGCTTCAGGCGCTTGACGATTTCGGGATGGGATTGGTGGGTATTCATCGTGTCCTTACCTCTGGGAGAGGATGTCCGGTGCATCGGAAAATTCGCCAGTTCGTTACATCTTTTGTCGGTCCAATCGCTTGACGGACGGCCCTGCAATCGTCCGACGGCAGCGGAATCATAAACCGAACCGCGCGCGCCTATGTTACAAGTGGATGACATGCCATCAAGCCGTCAACAATCCTCGCGATAATGGGCGTTGATGATGCGTGGTTTCCCTGCTGGGAAGACCATCCAGCGCAAAACCTGACCCGAATTGCATCCATTACCGGAGAGTCCAAGCATGGGGAACCGGCCCGCGTGCCACCGTGCAAAATGCGTTCCAGAATGTCGCTGACGCCTTACAGGCGGCACAATCGGAAGCCGCAGCACTGACAGCGGCGGACAAGACGCAACGGGCCGCCGAGAAAAGCTGCGCTATTCCAGGCCCTGGGCTGCGGCTGGCGGAGCTGCCGGCGTGACCAGACTGGCTCCGGCTACCCGCCATCCGAAGCGCAGATACTCGGCCGCCAGCAGCGGCAACACAATGAAGGCGCGCGGGTTGGTGTCCCAGGCCAAGCGGAATTGCGCCCGCAAGCAAGCCACGACGGCACGCGTCATGCCGCAGCCCCAGCAATGCTCAAAGCCCGCAAGGTCGAACAGGCAGGGAGGCGCGATTCTCAGTACGACGCCGGGCGCGGCAATCGCCAGCAGCGCGAGTGCCGTGAGCACGCCGAACAGGACGCGTTCCCAGCCCTTATTTTCGCAATGGACGGCCTTGTGCATCTTTGAGCGCGCCGGTGATGATCAAGATGAGGTCGATCAGCGTCCAGATGCCGCAGCCGCCCAAGGTAAGCAATTGGATCACACCGATGCCGATGTGGCCGGTATAGAAACGGTGCACGCCAAAGGGGCCGACGAAAAAGCACAGCAGCAAGGCTGCCAGCCATTCCTTGTCGGAAACCTCTCCATTCTGGATGACGATCGTGGTGGCAGCAGGTGCGTGCAAGGCTGCGCCGCACTTCAGACAGACGACGGCTTGCGCTCCGGCTTCGGCACCACACGATGGACAATACGGCATGCTTGCTCCCTTTCTGTTTGTTATGGAAATCACCGGCGTGGCTCGCGCGCGCCGCGTCGGCGATTGTAGCAGGTATAAGCTTTTGACAACAAACTACGCTAAGAGGCAACCTCAAGATCGAGATGCGTCCCCTCTCCCACGAAGCGGTAGCCGATACGGCGGTACACGCCGTTACTGGTCGGATTGGCCATGTCGGTGGCGAGGAAAATCGAAGTGCAACCCTGCGCCTGCAGCGCTGCGCTCAAGCTGCCGACCAGCGCCCCCGCATAACCTCTGCCGCGCCGTTCCGGCAGCGTATACACCTGGCTGATGCGTGCTATAGGCAGCGTCGGCCGCCCGTGCGCCTTGGCCACAGGAACGCCATCGACTTCCCACAACCATTCAAGCGGCGCCGGCGCAGCAAGCCGGTCGCGGATGGCGATCTCGAGCGAGGGGCGGTGGTACGGCAGACGGCATTCGCGGATGAAGGCATCTTCCCATTCGAGCACCAGTCGATAGTCCTCGGCTGTGGCGGCGCGCATCGTTCCCTCGCCGGGCGCGACCACGGGCGCCGTGTCGAGCACGTGGTTTCCGAGGCGAAAGCGCTCGGAAGCGCGCATGCCGAGCCTGGCGGCAAACCGATGCGCCGTAGCGAGATCGCCAGCCAGCATCAAGGGCTGCAAGCCATCCTCCGCGAGCGCATCGACAACAAGCGCGATTGCTTCATCGTCGAGTTCGGTAAAGGCAAGCATGCGCATCGGCATGGACGAGGTGATCACCGCCGCCCCGCAAGTCACGCCTTCGCGATGCAGGCGCGCCAGCCACAGCCGGCGTTCCGCCAGTTGCGCCGCGGTCAGGCTGCGCGTGTTGGCATAGATGTGGCTGCATGACGCCGCCTGCTCAAGCAGCAAGGTATCGCT
>DASVYZ010000535.1:0-6362 GCA_036391935.1 Burkholderiaceae bacterium
CGTTTGAGGTTGGACAATGAGACGCATCGCGATATTCCTGGTTCCCCTGGCCGCTTTCACAGCCCTGTTTTACTTCCTGTGGCGCGGCCTGAGCCTGACGCCGTCGGAAGTGCCGTCGCCTTTCATCGGCAAGCCGGCGCCGGCTTTCACGCTGACCCAACTGGCCGACCCGCAATTGAATTTTTCGCCCAAGGATATGCAGGGCAAGGTCTGGCTGTTGAATGTCTGGGCCTCGTGGTGCCCGGCTTGCCGCGACGAGCATCCCATGCTGGTTGAATTTTCGCGCCAGAATATCGTGCCTATCGTCGGCCTCGACTATCGGGACCAGCGCGACAAGGGTGCCGAGATGCTGCAGCAGCTCGGCAATCCCTATCAATTGATCGCGTTCGACGGCGACGGCCGCGTCGCGATCGACTATGGCGTCTACGGCGCTCCCGAAACCTTCCTGATCGATAAGCACGGCGTGATCCGATACAAACAGATCGGGCCGATCACGCCCGAAGTATTGGCCAAAACGCTGCTGCCCAAGATCAAGGAACTGGAAAACAATGCGTAAGCTGCTTGCCCTAAGCCTGCTGGCGCTGCTTCCGTTGTTCGCCTTGGCCGGAGAAGCCAAGCCGGTCGGCGCCGATCCTGCCCTGGAAAAGCATGTGCAGAAGCTTACCAGCGAATTGCGCTGCCTGGTGTGCCAGAACCAGACCATCGCCGATTCGCACGCCGACCTTGCCATCGACTTGAAGAACCAGGTGCGCGAAAAGCTGGCGCAAGGCATGAGCGACCAGCAGGTGGTCGACTACATGGTCGAGCGCTATGGCGACTTCGTGCTCTACCGTCCGCCGGTCAAGAGCACGACCTGGCTGCTCTGGTTCGGCCCCTTCCTGCTGCTCGTCCTCGGCCTGCTGTTCCTGGCCTGGAAGATCAAGAGGCGCGCTGCCGCATTCGAAGCGCAAAGCGTCAGCGAAGCCGATTTGCAACGCGCCGCCGAACTGCTCTCCCAACAGGAAGATATGAAAGATCCGCAATGACGGTGTTCCTGCTTTTTGCCGCCCTGATGCTGGCGGCCGCCCTGTTTTTCGTCTTGCCCCCGTTGCTGCAAAAAGAGCGGGGCGACACGCATGCGCAGCATGCGCAACGTGCCGCGATCAATCTCGGCATTCTGCGCGACCAATTACGCGAACTCGATGCCGACCGCGACGCGGGGAGCATCGATGCTGCAGGCTATGATGCCGCCAAACGCGAATTGGAACAGCGCGTGGCCGAGGAAGTGCGTCCCGAAACACAAGCTGCCGCGGCTGCAAGGAAGCCCTGGGCCGCCGTGGCAATGGCCGTGCTGCTGCCTGTGGTTGCCGGCGCACTGTACTACGCGCTCGGAACACCGCAGGGCCTGAATCCGGCCAATACCGCGCCGCAATCGGCCCAGCAATACACGCCGGAGCAGATATCCGCCATGGTCGACAAGCTCGCCTCCGAGATGAAAGATCACCCCGACGACATCAAGGGGTGGACCATGCTGGCACGCAGCTATGCGCGCCTGGGGCGTTTGAACGAGGCCACGGAAGCCTATGCCCATCTCGCGCAAATGATGCCGCACAATGCCGAATTACTATCCGAATACGCCGAAGTGCTGGGCAGCGGCAAGCAGTCGCTGATCGGCGAGCCGGAAAAGCTCATCGACCAGGCGCTGGCGGCCGATCCGCAAAGCGTGAGCGCGCTGGCAATGTCGGGGGCCGTGAATTTCGAACGCCACAATTACCAGGGCGCAGTGACGCAGTGGCGCAAAATTCTGGCCTTGGTGCCGCCGAATTCCGAAGTTGCCCAGGCCGTCACGACCCGTATCGACGAAGCGTTGAACCTGTCGGGCATGCCGCCCCAGGGTGGGGGATCGGGCGCCGCATCGAGTGCCGCGTCAAGTGACAAGCCGGCTTCGCTGTCCGGCACAGTCGATATCGATCCCGCGCTGCGTGCCCAGGCCGACGCCGGCGACACGGTGTTCGTCTATGCCCGTGCCCTCAGCGGCCCGCCCATGCCTTTGGCCGTGTTGCGCAAACAGGTCAAGGATTTACCGATCAGCTTTACGCTCGACGACAGCATGAGCATGATGCCTGGCGCCAAGTTGTCGGGCTTTGCCGACGTCGTGGTCGGCGCACGCATCTCCAAATCCGGCAACCCCATGCCGGCTGCCGGTGACCTCGAGGGCTTGAGCGCTACCGTGCATCCCGGGGCGAAGGGTTTGAAGATACGGATCGATTCCGTGCATAAATAGCCGGTCGGAGTTCGCCGGCGTCAGCCGGAATCAGGCGGGGCGCGGCAGGGCGACGAAGCCGAAACAGGCGGCCAGATCCTGCCCGGGAAGACGCTCTACCGCAACAGTGGTCGAACCAGTCTTGAGCGTCAGCCTGCCAGGACTGGCGTTATCGGCTATCCAGTCCAGCAAAGCCTCGTCTTGCATCGGTGCGCCATCCAATTCCATGTTTTCCAGACACTCCGCCATATCGCGGTCGTCGACCTGTGCCACCTTGTCGCCTTGCTTGAGGATAAGGTTTCCGTGCGTATCCATCCACGCTGCCTCGGGTCTGGACAAGGTCTCGCCGGTCTGGAGCACGAAGCCCTGTGCCGGATCGGTGCGGGCGATAAAGGGTGTGGCATCGAGATTGACATACACCCGCTGCGGGCCGTTCTGAAAATACCAGCGATGCGCTTCATCCTGTCCGTAATTGCGCGCGATGAAGCCGAGCAGGGCGGGGTGCCTGATCTTGTCGCCGGGCAGCCCCAGTTTTTGCGCGCGCTCATCGCGCATGCGCCAGGCCCCGCGCGCATCGAGTGCAAGCCAGCCGTAGCAGTGCGGCACATTGGGCCACTTGATCAAGGCTTGTTTGACGATTTCATCCATGGTGGGATTGTACTGCTCGCAGGCGTCCTTGTCCCTTTTGGCGTCCCCTTGTTGACGACGTTTGCCCAAGCCCGATACCATAGGCGACTATCCTCCCGGAGGCTGCAAGTGGCCCGAATTCTGCAAGTGATGCTGGTTTGCCTGGCTGCCTGCCTGTCGTCGACGGCGCAGGCGCAAACCGAACAGCAGGCGCTATTCAGCCAGAGCGACCTGGACCAGATGCTGGCCCCGGTTGCACTTTATCCCGACGACTTGCTTTCCAACGTCTTGGCGGCGGCAACCTATCCGCTCGAAGTCGTGCAAGCCGACCGCTACCTGAAGCAAAACCCTGGCCTGCAAGGCAACGCTCTGGCCGACGCGCTCAATTCCCAGCCTTGGGATGCCAGCGTAAAGTCCCTTGCGCAATTTCCCTCGGTGCTGGCCATGATGGATGACGAACTCTCCTGGACCGAGCAATTGGGTGACGCCTTCCTGGCACAGCCGACGGACGTTATGGATACCGTGCAAGGCTTGCGCGCCAAGGCGGCAGCCAACGGCACGCTGCAGAGCGATACCCAGGAACTGGTGCAGAGTCAGGGTGATGACACCACGATCCAGCCGGCCCAGCCGGACGTGGTCTATGTGCCGTATTACGATCCCGTCCTGGTGTTTGGCGTCTGGTGGTGGCCTTCGCAGCCGCCCGTGTTCTGGAATCCGCCGCCGGCTTACCGCCCCTACAATTTCGGCAATGTCGGCTCCGGCGGCATCGCCTACGGCGGGCGCGTGACGGTCAACGGCGCCGGCTTTGTCCGCTTCCGCCCGAATTGGGGGGCGCACACGATTTCGGTCCGCAATCCGCATCGCGGGAATGCCGGCGGCACGCCCTGGCAGCATGATCCGGGACATCGCTTGGGAGTGGCCTACCGCACGCAGCCTACCGTCAATCGCGTGGTGCAACAAGCCGGCCCGTCCCGGCCGCAACAGGTCGCTGCACAACCGGTTGCCGTGCAACCGATCCATGCAGCGCAACCGCAGTTCGCGCCACGCACACCGCAACCCGAGACCTATCGGCCGCTTCAAGCGCCTATGCCGGTTCAGCCGCAGCGCGTCGAAATGCCCGTGCCGCGTCCTGCCGCCGCTCCGGTTCAGACGGAAGCGCGGCCGGCGCCAGCCCCAGCATCGGTGCAGCACGGCGAAGCCAACCGTAGCGAACCGAACCGCAACAACGATACGCACAAGTAGATGCTGCTTTCGCTGATTCTGGGTATTGCCATCGGCGCCATCATGGGCTTGACCGGCGCGGGCGGCGGCATTCTTGCCGTTCCAGCCCTGGTCGCGGGCATGGG
The DNA here is from genome assembly GCA_036391935.1 of Burkholderiaceae bacterium. Lineage (GTDB taxonomy): Bacteria > Pseudomonadota > Gammaproteobacteria > Burkholderiales > Burkholderiaceae_D > PKWO01. The sequence continues at coordinate 4,216 of DASVYZ010000535.1, forward strand.
CTGGAGCATGCAGCAAGCGGCACCCGTGGCCTTGATTGCCGTCGGTGCCGCCGCCACGCTCGGTGCGCTCGAGGGCTTCCGGCAAGGCTTGGTGCGCTATCGCGCGTCGCTGTTGATGGCGCTGGCCGGTTTTCCCTTTGCCGCCTTGGGCAGTGTGCTGGCCCACAGATTGTCGCAGCCGCTCCTGATGGGCTTGTTTTCAATCGTGCTGCTGCTTGCCGCCTGGCGCATGGCCTTGCGCGGCAGCGGACATGTCGGCCACGAGAGCAGTGGGCCGCATAAGGCGGGGCGGCTCAACCCCGAAACCGGCCGTTTCCACTGGAATGGCCCGACCTTCCTGCTGGTCGGTTTCATCGGTGCGCTGACGGGGCTGATGTCGGGCTTGCTCGGGGTGGGGGGCGGTTTTGTCATCGTGCCCATGCTGCGCCGTTATACCAATCTCACGATGCATGGCATTGTGGCGACTTCGCTGTTCCTGATCGCGCTGGTTTCCGCCAGCTCGATCGGCCTGGCTGTGTGGCGCGGCATCAACCTGCCTTTGATGTTTTGCCTCTACTTTGTCGTGGCCACAGGCGCCGGGATGGCGGGCGGCCGGATGTTGGCGCGGCATCTGCCGGAGCACAAGGTGCAGTTGGGCTTTGCCATAGTGCTAACTTGCGTCGCCCTGGGATTGGCAGTGAAGGCAATAAGCGGCATTGTATAATGCCCAATCGAGTCAAAAGCTCTGGTTCGGCTGTTTCTCTAAGAATAATGCGTGAGGTATCGGCGGAGGAAGCATGTCAGGAAAGGCGGAAGCGCAGGACAGCGACGAGTTGACCTTCAGTGAAGAGGCTGCACCCAAGAGCGCCGGCGGCACGAACCGCGTCTGGTACGTCGCCATCGTCGATGACGATGAAGATGTGCATCAAGCCACCAAATTTGCCATGCTCGACGTGGTCATCCTGGGCCGGCGCATCGAATTCGTCCACGCCTATTCGAATCAGGAAGCGCGCGAACTGTTTGCCAGGCAGTCCGACATCGCCGTCGTATTGCTGGACGTGGTGATGGAAACCGAACGGGCCGGGCTGGAACTGGTGGGGCACATTCGCGAAACCCTCAAGTGGCTCGATACACGCATCATCCTGCGCACCGGCCAGCCGGGCTATGCCCCCGAGGAAGACGCGATCCGCGATTACGATATCAACGATTACAAGACCAAGAGCGAACTGACGCGCAAGAAGCTCTTGACCACGCTGACTGCCTCCATCCGCTCTTACGAATTGATTCGCACGATCGATGCGAACCGGCGCGGCCTGCATCAGATCATCACCTCAGGCGCTTCGTTCGCCGTCGAAGACGGCATTCAGACCTTCGCCTCGGGCGTGGTGACGCAACTGGCGGCATTGTGCGGCGTACCGTCCGAAGGCTTGATTTGCGCCCAGGCAGACAGCGCCAATGAAGCCGGTGTGGCCGAACAATTTTCCATCGTGGCTTCGGCCGGCCAATACAGCAGTTTGATGAATGCCTCGATCGACGAGCTGCGCGACGACCGCATCCGCGAAGCGTTCAAAAAAGTCCTGACTTCGCGCAACTCGCTCATCGAAGACGATTTCATGACCCTGTATTTTTCGGGACATGGCAACCGGCCCATGGCGGCTTTCGTCGATCTGCCGCACTCGCTGTCCGCGGTCGATCATCAATTGCTCGAAGTGTTTTGCCAGAACTTCGGCGTCTGCCTCGACAATCTTTCCTTGGTCTCGCAGTTGAAGAGCCATGCCTACCGCGATCAGTTCCTGCTCCTGCCGAACCGGCTGAAATTCATCGGCGAGATCGATGCCGTCATCGAGAGGGGCGAAAAAAACAAGGTCGTGGTGCTGATCGACATTGACGATTTCGCCGAGACCAACGACGTGCTGGGCCACGTCTACGGCGATTTGCTGTTGAAAGCCGTGGCCGCGCGGCTGCAGGCCGGCTACGGCGGCAACGTCTTCCTGGCGCGCATTTCGGGGGACGTGTTCGGCTTGCTTGGCCCTGCCAATGTCCTTGATCCGGAAAAGATCCGCCGCCTGTTCGAAGAGCCGTTCGAGATCGAATCGACTGCGCATACCGTGGTCGTATCGATGGGCGTAGTGCTGCTCGACGGCTTGGAAGCGAACGGCGCCGACGTG
>DASVYZ010000536.1:0-1990 GCA_036391935.1 Burkholderiaceae bacterium
CCCAGCATCGCATCCTGCATACCAACCTGTCCTTGCGCGCGCTCGACGCCATCTGCATCACCCACGTGCACGGCGACCATTGTTTCGGCCTGCCGGGCCTGCTCGACAGCGCCGGCATGCAAGGCCGCACCGAGCCGCTGGCCATTTACGGGCCGCAGCCGATCGCGCGCTTCATTGCGGCGGCGCGCGAGGCCAGCGGTTCATGGGAGCCGTTTCCCATCGATTTCCATCCCATCGAGCACAAGGAAGACGAGTTCGGCGCCGGCGAATTCGTCGTTTCTCGCCATCCCCTGTCGCACCGCGTGCCGTGTTTCGCCTATGCCTTCCGCGAAGCCGGCGTGGAGCGCAAGCTCGACGTCGAAGCCGTCCGGGCGCGCGGCGTGCCGCCGGGGCCGCTGTGGAAGACGCTGCAAAGCGGAACCGACATTGCGCTCGACGACGGCCGCACGGTGCGCGCCGAAGAGGTATTGCAGCCGGCGCGGCGGGCGCGCAAGATCGTGGTAGGCGGCGACAACGACACGCCTTCGCTGCTGCATGAGGCCTGCCGCGATGCCGACGTGCTGGTGCATGAGGCCACCTACACCATGGAGGTGGCGAACAAGGTCGGGCCGGGGCCGCAGCATTGCGCCGCGCAAGTGGTGGCGGAATTCGCGCGCGACGCGGGCTTGCCCAATCTCGTGCTGACGCATTTCAGCGCCCGCTACCAGGACGATCCCGCGGGCGGGCAATCAATCACGGAAGTCGAGGCCGAGGCCAGGGGCTCGTATGCAGGGCGGTTGTTCCTGGCCGGGGATTTGCAGACTTATCGCCTGGACAAGCATGGCTTGCTGGAGCAGATTTGAACGGTGTCCTTTTCCTTTTGTGGCAAAATAAGACATCCACTCCATTCGACAACTCAAGCCGACCGCAGACCACTGCGGCACTCGCACACGGGGATTACCATGGAATTTTCAGGGAAGCTGGCGGCGCAGCTGCTGTCGGCATTGTTGGCTGCGGCATTGGCGTCGTGCGGCGGATCTTCTCAGACAAACGCACGGCAATAGTATGCGGCGGCACAGGCCAAGCAACTGGTGCCTGTCCGCAAAGCGTCGGCCTGGGCTTTTGGACTAATGCCATCGACAGCGGCCAGACCAGCCCCGGCGATGCGGCCCTGGACATCATGGCCGGCGCGCTGAACAACACGGCCTCGCAGGGCTTGCTCGATGCGCAATTGGTCAACAACCGTCTGGCCGCCACCAGCTTTTTCACCGGCCAGGCCGGTGTCTACAACGCCACCGGCGGTTACGCCGGGCAAAGCGCTGCCGCGAGCGCGCGCGCCATGCTTTCCACCGTCGGGTCATCGACCGATCGCGCGACCTGGCAGGCTGCAGCGTCGGCGTCCGCGGCCAGCCTGCTACCGCGGCATTGTTCGGTGGGCCGGCCAGCATGACCGCCGACACCGCCGGCAACGTCTATGTGGCTGACGTGAACAACGACGCGGTGCGCCTGATTACACCGGCAGGCGTGGTCACCACGATAGCCGGCCTCCCCGGCCGCGCCGGGTTCAGCACGGGTGCAGGCACCAATTACCTCGACCATCCGCGTGGCCTGACCTTGTGGAACGGCACGCTTTACGCCACCAGCGGCAATGCCGTGGCCGCCATCTATAACCTGACGGCGCCTTGACAGGGTGATCGTTAACAACGATTAACCCGGCGACGGACGCGGCGACGAAGCGGGGCATTTCTGCCCCGTTGCTTCGCAGCATGCACTTTACATCTCAATAATTCCCGCCCGCCCGAGTTGAGGTATGATTTCGCTCGGCACAGGCACCGCGACGCGGAGTTGAAAAAGCACATAGCACGGCGCAACAGACGGGGCCACGCCGAACCGAAGGCTGTTATCCGCAGGACAGGAGACTGCGGACTATGGCACGGAACCTAACCGAGTGAGGACAACAACATGCACCGTTCTGCCAAGCGCGCGCTGATCCAGCGCGCATCCCTGATTG
>DASVYZ010000537.1:0-4315 GCA_036391935.1 Burkholderiaceae bacterium
TCGACATGCTGACGCCGATCGCCAAATCCTGGCCCTCGCAATGGTGCCTGGAAGCGAACAGCCTGGCGATCCAGGTGCATGGCGGCTACGGCTACACGCGAGAATATAATGTCGAGCAGTTCTACCGCGACAACCGCCTCAACGCGATCCACGAAGGCACGCACGGCATTCAGGCGCTCGACCTGCTGGGGCGCAAGGTGGTGATGCAGGATGGCGCGCTGTTCAAGGCGCTGGGCCGCGAGGTGCAGAAAACCATAGTCAAGGCGACGGAAATAGGCGAATTGAAATCCTACGCCGCCGCGCTCGGTCAGGCCGTGTGGGAAATCGCGGAAGTCACGCAAAAGCTATACGGCGCGGGCGATTTGAACAAGACCCTGGCCAATGCCTCGGCCTATCTCGAAGCGTTTGGCCATACCGTCGTGGCCTGGATGTGGCTGGAGCAGGCACTTGCGGCGCAGGGCAAGGAAGGCGACTTCTATCGCGGCAAACTGCAGGCTTGCCGCTATTTCTTCGAGTGGGAATTGCCGAGGATTAAGCCGCAGCTCGAGCTGCTGGCGAGCATCAATACCGCGGCACTGGATATGCAAGATAATTGGTTCTAGCGTTTGGTAATGGTAAGCCAGGAATCGCGTCTTATCGCTGCCCTCACCCCCCAGCCCCCTCCCGCCTGCGGGCGAGGGGCGCTTCGTGTCCTACATGGTTGATAACCATGTAGAAGAAAATTCAAATGGAGACAACATGCGTACTGTGAAGGAACTATTCGATTTGACCGGCAAGACCGCCCTCGTAACCGGTGGCTCGCGCGGTCTGGGTTTGCAGATTGCCGAAGCGCTGGGCGAGCAAGGGGCGAAAGTCGTGCTGTCTTCGCGCAAGCAAGCCGATCTCGACGAGGCTGTCGCTTATTTGAAGAAAAAGGGCATTTCGGCCTCGGCCATCGCTGCCGACCTGGCGCAGGACGCCGCCGTCGAGCCGCTGGTCGACGAAGCCTTGAAGCGCCTCGGCCACATCGACATCCTGATCAACAATGCCGGCGCCACCTGGGGCGCACCGGCCGAAGATCATCCTGTCGATGCCTGGGACAAGGTCATGAACCTGAACGTGCGCAGCATCTTCCTGCTGTCGCAGATGGTGGGCAAGCGCTCGATGATTCCGCGCGAATATGGCCGCATCATCAACGTAGCCTCGATCGCCGGCTTGTTCGGCAATGCGCCGGGCACGATGAAAACGCTGGCCTACAACACGTCCAAGGGCGCCGTGGTCAATTTTACGCGCACGCTGGCCGGCGAGTGGGGCCCCTACGGCATCACGGTGAACGCGATTGCCCCGGGCTTCTTTCCCTCCAAGATGACCAAGGGGGTGCTGGAAAATTTCGGCAAGGAAACCCTGGCCAGCCATGCACCGCTGCAGCGGATCGGCGACGATGAAGACTTGAAGGGCGCGGCACTGCTGTTCGCATCCGACGCCGGCAAGCACATCACCGGCCAGATTCTCGCTGTCGATGGCGGCGTCACGGCAGTCTGATACATGGTCATGCAGGCTGAGGATACGCCACAACCATTCCCCTCCGAGATTCCCTTCCTCCATGAATTGGGAGTGGAATTTCTCGGCATGGGCAATGGTGAGGCCAAGGTTGCGCTCGATCTGGAAGCGCGCCACATGAATAGCTGGAAGGTGGCGCACGGAGGCGTGGTCATGACCCTGCTCGATGTGGTGATGTCGATGGCCGGCCGCTCGCTCGACCCCGATGCGCGCGGCGGCGTCACGGTGGAGATGAAGACCAGTTTCGTCCAGCCCGGAGGCCACCCCGGCGGGCGCATCGTTGCGCATGGCAAGGCTTTCCACCGTTCGACCACCATGTGCTTCTGCGAAGGCGAAGCCTGGAACGGCGACAAGCTCGTGGCCAAGGCCATGGGCACCTTCAAATACCTGAAGCGGCTCGATGCGGGCCGCAAGATCGATCACGAATAAAGGAGCTGTTATGGCGACTTATCAACGCATTGTCCTGGCCTCGCGTCCCAAGGGCGAAGTCAGTGCCGATAATTTCCGTCTCGAAACCGCCGAGACGCCCGCCCTGAAAGACGGTGAAGTCCTGGTGCGCAATCGTTTCCTCTCGCTCGACCCTTACATGCGCGGGCGCATGGAAGTCACCAAGAGTTATGCCGCGCCGCAAGAGATCGACGCTACCATGATAGGCGGCACGGCCGGCGAGGTGGTCGAATCGCGCAACGACAAATACAAGGTCGGCGATCAGGTCGTCGGTATGCTGGGCTGGGCCGAGATGGGTGTGGCCGATGGCTTGATGTTGCGCAAGGTCGATACCGGGGCGATCCCGCTTTCCGCCTACCTGGGCTCGGTCGGCATGCCAGGCATGACGGCCTGGTATGGCTTGACGCAGATCATGAAGCCGAAAGCCGGTGAGACGGTCGTGGTCAGCGCCGCCAGCGGCGCGGTCGGCAGCGTGGTCGGACAACTTGCCAAGCAGCGCGGCTGCCGTGCCGTCGGCATTGCCGGCGGTGCCGAAAAATGCCGCTATGTCGTCGAAGAATTGGGCTTCGATGCTTGCGTCGATTACAAGGCCGGCAATCTGATCGCCGACCTGGAAGCGGCAACGCCCGACGGCGTCGATTCGCTGTTCGAGAATGTCGGCGGCCCGGTGTTCGATGCCGTGCTGGGACGCATGAATCCGTTCGGCCGCATCGCGTTGTGCGGCTTGATTTCGGGCTATAACGGCCTTCCCATGCCGCTGCACAATGTGCGCAGCCTGCTCACCATGCGCCTGACTTTGCAGGGTTTCATCGTTTCCGAACATATGGAACTCTGGCCGCAGGGGCTTGGCGAACTCGGGGCGCTGGTTGCAACCGGCAAGCTGAAGTTCCGCGAAACGATTGCCGAAGGCTTGGCCGCCGCTCCCGAAGCCTTCATCGGCCTCTTAAAGGGCAAAAATTTCGGCAAGCAGTTGGTGAGACTCTAGTCCGGGAGAAAAACATGACCGATCTCATCTTCCATCACTACCAGAATTCACCGTTCTCGCAAAAGATACGCTCGATCCTGGGCTATAAGAAGCTGGCCTGGAAATCGGTCACGGTGCCGAACATCATGCCCAAGCCCGACGTTGTGGCCTTGACGGGAGGCTATCGCCGCACGCCGTTTTTGCAGATCGGCGCGGATATCTATTGCGACACGGCCTTGATCGCCGACGTCATCGAGCGCATTGCGCCGGAACCGACGCTTTATCCGAAGGCTCGCGAGGGCATATCGCGCACCCTGGCGCAATGGGCCGATTTCAACCTGTTCTGGAGCGGTATCGCCTTCAGTTTTCAGCCGGCCGGCATGGCCAATATCTTTGCCGGCGTCACGCCGGAACGGATGCAAGCCTTCGCCGCCGACCGCGCGCCGTTTCGCGCCAATCTGCCGCGCGTGCACCCTGCAGAAGCGGCCGGGCAGGTGCGTGAAATGATGAACCGGCTGGAACAGATGCTGGCAGCAAGCGATTTCCTGTGCGACGATGCGCCATCAATTGCCGACTTTTCGGTTTATCACTCGGTCTGGTTCATGCGCGACGTGGCCAAACTGCCAGGCGTGCTGGATGCAACGCCGCGTCTGGCGGCCTGGGCTGACCGCATGGCAGCCTTCGGCAATGGCCAGCGCAGCGACATCTCTTCCGAAGAGGCACTCGCCGTGGCACGGGCCGGCAAAGCGGAAGATCTGTCGAACCGGCCCTTCGTCGATTTTCATAAACTGCCGCTCGGGAGCGAGGTAACGATAGGCGCCAGCGATTACGGCATGGACCCGGTGCGCGGAGAGCTTGTGCTGGCCGATGCCAATGAGTGGGCGCTGCGGCGCAAGGACGACAGGGCAGGCGAAGTGGTTGTGCATTTCCCGCGCCTCGGATTTCAAATGAAGAAGGTGGAGACATGAAAAATTTCAAGGACAAAGTGGCCGTCATCACCGGCGGCGCCAGCGGCTTCGGCCTCGAATTCGCCAATATCGCGGCCGAGCTCGGCATGAAGCTGGTGCTGGCAGACGTGCAGCAGGATGCGCTCGATCGTGTGCAAGTCCAGTTCAAAGAGCGCGGCGTGCCGGTGCTGGCGCAACGCTGCGACGTGAGCAAGGCCGAGCAGGTGCAGGCGCTGGCCGATGCGGCCATGAAGACTTTCGGCGCGGTGCACCTGGTGTTCAACAATGCCGGTGTCGGCTCCGGCGGCCTGCTTTGGGAAAACACCCAGGCCGACTGGGAATGGGTGCTCGGGGTCAACCTGTGGGGCGTGATTCACGGCGTACGCATTTTCACGCCGCTGATGCTGGCTTGTGCCAA
>DASVYZ010000538.1:0-5296 GCA_036391935.1 Burkholderiaceae bacterium
CTGATAGGGCATTTATATGGGGATGCTGCCGCTGATTCCAAGGATAACCTAAGGTGAATTATGCAACAAAATCGGGAATGATGTTGCAATTTTGAAATTTTTGCATGGGGAAGACCTACTCCTTCACTTTCTTGGCGCGCGGATGCGCGGCATCGTAGACTTGGGCCAGATGCTGGAAATCAAGCGAGGTGTAGACCTGGGTCGAAGCGATCGAGGCGTGGCCCAGCATTTCCTGTACTGCGCGCAAATCCCCCGAGGATTGCAGCACATGCGAGGCGAAAGAATGGCGCAACACGTGCGGATGCACCGAGGTCGGGATGCCGAGCGAGAGTGCATGGGCCTTGAGGCGCATCTGCACCACACGCGGTGTCATGCGCGTGCCGCGCTCGGACAGGAATAGCGGATGCGGATCGAGCCGCACCAGCGATGCGCGCACCGCGAGCCAGTTGCGCAAGGCATCGAGCGCCGCCGAGCCGACAGGCACGCTGCGCCGCTTGCTGCCCTTGCCGGTCACGTGCACGTCACGCGAATCGAGGTCGAGCCAGCCCAGCGATTCGTGCCGGCCTTCCTTGGCGTATTGCACATCGAGCCCGGTCAATTCCGAAACGCGCAAGCCGCTCGAATAAAGCAGCTCGAACATGGCGCGGTTGCATAGCACGAGCGACTCGTCGGCACGGCGCGCGGCGGGGGTTTGTTCGACCAGGCGGATTGCGTCGTCGGCCGAGAGCGCCTGGGGCAAGGGTTTGTCGCGCCTGGGCGGCTTGACGCCTTCGACGGGATTGCCGCTCAGGGACTTGTCCGATTCGGCCAGCCATTCGAAGAAGCCGCGCCAGCATGAAAGCTTGCGCGCGATCGAGCGCGCATCCAAGCCCTGTGCATGCAATTGCGCGGCGAACTTGCGTACGTGAAAATGCGATAGTGCGTTCCAGCCGCGCTCGCCCAGGAGAGCCTGGCTCATATCGAGCAATTGCGCGAGGTCGCGCCCGTAACTGGATACAGTGTGTTTGGATAATTGCCGCTGCGTGCGCAGATTATCCAGATAGCCGTCGACGTGCAGTTGTCGAGCGGCACTCATGATCGCCTCAATTCATCAGGCAGGTAACGGCAGCGCTGGCCGTCTCGCCTATCTTGGCCAGGAAATCGGTTGCCATGTCTTCCGAAAAGCGCGAAACGTCGGGCGAGCCGAGCACGAGCAAACCGAAGGCTTCGGGGGATTCCTCGCGGCGCAAGGGCAGCATGGCCAGCGACTTGATCTCCGGTGCATCTTCGAGCCAGGATGCCGCTTCGAAATCGTCATTCTTGCCGCAGAACGGCGCACCCAAACCGGTGGCAAAAAGGCGTGCGTCGGCCGAAACCGGTGCGGAAAACCAGGTGTGGGCAAACTCCTCGGCCACGCCCCACAGGCGCAGCGTGGCGCAAGGGACGGAAAAGATCGATTGCAAACCGTTGACCAGGACGTGCGGCAGATCGACGTCGTTGCGCGCCAGCAGCAGCGAACGCGCCCAAGACTGGAATTTGTGCGTGATCGCATCGTTCTCCTGGCCGAGGCGGATCAAATCCGACATGCGCATTTCCAGCGCCTTGATCTTTTCGCGCAAGACTTCCATCTGGCGCTCCTGCAGCGACACGGTGCGCGCGGCGAGAGGGCTGGTCAGCTTGATGCGCGCGAGCAGTTCGGCATGCTCTTCGAAGAAATGGGGATGGTCCGACAGGTATTGCGCGATGGCGTGAGAGTCCATGGTAAGCATTGTAAGTTGAGGAGTTCAGCCGATGTCAATTTCACCTTCGAACACGGTGACGGCGGGACCGGTCATGACCACCGCTGCGTTTCCCCCAGGCCAGGTGACGACCAGTTCGCCGCCGCGTGCCGCTATCTTGACGGGCGAATCGAGCAAGCCGCGCCGTATGCCGGCCACGGCCGCTGCACAAGCGCCGGTGCCGCAGGCCAATGTTTCGCCGACGCCGCGCTCGAACACGCGCAAGCGGATGTGGTGGCGATCGACGATCTGCATGAAGCCGGCATTGACGCGGCGCGGGAAGCGCGGGTGATGCTCAATGGACGGCCCGGTGGCCGTCACCGGTGCGGTATCGACGTCCTCGACCACTTGCACCGCGTGCGGATTGCCCATCGAGACAGCCGAGATCCAGATTGTCTTGCCGTCGATTTCAAGCGGCCACAGCGTATCCTCGCCTTCGGGCTTGCCTTGCAGGCCGGCGGCGTCAAACGGCACGGCTGCCGCGTCGACGATGGGGGCGCCCATGTCGACGCTGATCATGCCGTCGTCTTCCAGGCGCGGTTCGATCACGCCGGACATGGTTTCAACACGAATGGCGCGTTTGCCCGTCAAACCCTTGTCTGTGACGAACTTGACGAAGGCGCGCGAGCCGTTGCCGCATTGCTCGACTTCGCCGCCATCGGCGTTGAAGATGCGGTAGCGGAAGTCCACCCCCGGCGTCTCGGCCTTTTCGATCAACAGCATCTGGTCCGCGCCGACGCCGAAGCGCCGGTCGCCCAGTTGCTTCCACTGCGCAGGGGTCAAGGCAATGCGCTGGCTGACGCCGTCGATCACGACGAAATCATTGCCGGCGCCGTGCATTTTGGTGAATTTCAGCTTCATTCAAGAATTATAACGGGGCAACAGTCATCCGCCACGCGGTTTTTTATCGTAAAAGCCGGCTTCCCCCTCGGGGCGGGTCTTGAAGCGCTTGTGGGCCCAGAAATATTCGGCCGGGTTTTCCAGCACGCGCTGTTCGATCACCTCGTTCATGCGCCGCGTGGCGGCGATGACGTCGGGACCGGGGTAGTCGTCCCAAGGCTTGTAGAAGTGCACGGTCCAGCCCTTGTAACCGGGTTTGTAGGTGGCAATGACGACCACCACCTTGGCCCCCGTGACGCCGGCCAGCCGGGCCGGCGCCGTCAACGTGGCGGCGGGAATGCCGAAGAATGGCACGAATTCGGCATCCTTGCGGCCGAAATCCATGTCGGGCAGCATGAAAAACGGCAAACCTTCGCGCATGGCGCGGATGACCGGCTTGATACCGTCGGCGCGCGAAAACAGCTTGACCGGCAAGAAGCGGCTGCGGCCTTTCAGCAATGCTTCGTCGAACACCTTGTTTTGCTGGCGCGTGTACATCGAGCATGAAGGAATCTTCAGCTTCAGCACGATAGCCACGCCGGCCACGTCGAGGCAGACGAAGTGCGGGCACAGCATGATGGTAGGGCCGTCGGTCAAGACGCCGAGCGGCATCTCCGATTCGATCTCGATCAGGCGCGACAGTCGTTCGCGCGTCCCCCACCATAACACGCCGCGTTCGAGGATGCTGCGCGCGTAATCCTGGAAGTGCCGGCGCGCCAAGGTCTTGCGCTCTTCTTCGGACAGTTGCGGCATGCACAAGCCGAGGTTGACCAGGGCGATATGGCGGCGCGAGCGCAGCAGCACGAACAGCAAGGCGCCGGTCGCTTCGCCGATGCGGCCCAGGATGGGCAGAGGCAGCCAGTGCAGCAGCCACATGAAGCCCAAAACGAGTCTCATGCCGCCTGCTCCGTTTCTCCCGGCCGCGGCGCTGCCCCTGCGGGTTTCTTGTAGCGGTTGTAGCTCCAGAAATACTGCGCCGGACAAATCGCGATCAGGCGTTCCATTTCGCGGTTGACGGCCGCCGCCTGCTGTTCCGGCGAGCCTTCGAGTTTTTCTTCAAATGGGACGAAGCGCAGCTTGAAACCGCGGCCCCAAGGAAGCCGCTCGGCGTAGGAGAGCAGCATGCGCGCCCCCGTCATCTGATGCATCTTGGCCGGCAGCGTCATGGTATAGGCCGGCTTGCCATAGAAGTCGGCCCATACGCCTTCCCCTTCCTGCGGTACCTGGTCCGGCAGGAGGCCGATGGAGCGGCCGCTTTTCAGGGCCTTCAGCAGGGTGCGCACGCCGGAGAGATTGGCCGGCGCCAGCAAGAGTTTGCCTCGGCCGCGCGCGGTTTCCATCAGGGGGCGCAGGAAATCCTTGCGCGGCGGACGGTACAGCGCGGTCAGCGAAATCCGTTGCGATATGGCTATGGCCAGGACTTCGAAGCAGCCCAGGTGCGGCGTCAGGAACAGGATGCTTCGGCCGGAAGCCAGCGTGTCTTCGACGATTTCCCAGTTTTCCATCTGGGCCTTGGCCAGCACGCGCTCGATCGGGGCGCACCAGACAAAAGGCAGTTCCAGCGCACCCTTGCCGGCCTCGGAGACGGCTGCCGCGAGCTGGCCGCCATAGCCGGCCAGCGCCAGGTTTTCCCGCATCCGCTTGCGATAGCCGCCGGACAATAAATAGACCATCCAGCCCAGCACGACCCCCGCTGCATGCATCATGGGCAGCGGAAAGACCGATAGCAGGCGGAACAACAAAATCAACATAAAAGTTAATCAATAGGCCAAACAATTTCGAATTTTTGCCGATATTCGGCAAGTGGCGTAAAATAACACGGACTTTCCGCCGAGTTAACAGACAACTTGCGAGGCGGCTTATAAATCTCGCTAAAGCGTCGCAGGCTCGAAGTGCCGGCTGCGACATGGTCACTTAGTATAGGAGCTTGCAATGACCCAGGAATACCTCTTCACGTCGGAATCCGTTTCCGAAGGCCACCCCGACAAAGTCGCGGACCAGATTTCCGACTCCATCCTCGATGCCATCCTCGAGCAGGACCCCAAGGCGCGCGTTGCTGCGGAAACGCTATGCAATACCGGCCTCGTCGTGTTGGCCGGTGAAATCACCACGACCGCCAACGTAGACTATATCCACGTCGCGCGCGACACCATCAAGCGCATCGGCTACGACAATGCCGATTTCGGCATCGATTACAAGAGCTGCGCCGTGCTGGTCGGTTACGACAAGCAATCGCCCGATATCGCGCAAGGCGTCGATGAAGGCAAGGGCATCGACCTCGACCAGGGCGCGGGCGACCAGGGCTTGATGTTCGGCTACGCCTGCGACGAGACGCCCGAGCTGATGCCGGCCGCAATTTACTATGCGCACCGCATCGTCGAGCGCCAGTCGCAATTGCGCAAGGATGGCCGCCTGCCCTGGCTGCGCCCGGATGCCAAGTCGCAAGTCACGCTGCGCTATGTCGACGGCCGACCTGCGGCGATCGACACCATCGTGCTTTCGACCCAGCATGCGCCGGAAATGACGCACAAGGATATCGAGGAAGCCGCAATCGAGAGCATCATCAAGCCGGCTGTGCCGCAGGAATGGCTCAAGAATACGCGTTATCTCGTCAATCCCACGGGCCGTTTCGTCATCGGCGGTCCGCAAGGAGATTGCGG
>DASVYZ010000539.1:0-4971 GCA_036391935.1 Burkholderiaceae bacterium
GCAGGCGGACGCGCAGGTCGGCGAGATCCGCGCGACGATCGACCGCAAGACCATCCGCGCGCCGTTCGCCGGCACGCTCGGCATCCGCCTCATCAACCGCGGCCAGTACCTCGCGGGCGGTTCGCCCATCGTGTCGCTGCAGTCGCTGCAGCCGGTGTACGTCAACTTCAGCGTTCCGCAGCAGGACGTCAGCCGGATCGCGCGCGGCACGACGGTGCAGGCGAGCTCCGATTCGGGAGTGGAAGCGGGGACGATCGCCGCGATCGACTCGATCATCGACGAAGCGACGCGCAACGCGCGCGTGCAGGCGATCTTCCGCAATGCCGAGGGGAAGTTGCGCCCCGGGATGTTCGTGCAGGCGCAGCTCGCGAGCGGCGCGTCGAAAGACGTCATCGCGCTCCCGGCGTCGGCGATCAGCTACGCGCCGTTCGGCGACTCCGTCTTCATCGTGGAGATGGTGAAGTCGCCCGACGGGAAGAGCACCTACCGCGGCGTGCGGCAGCAGTTCGTGAAGCTCGGCGGCTCGCGCGGCGACCAGGTCGCCGTGCTGACCGGCATCAAGGAAGGCGACATGGTCGCCACGTCGGGACAGTTGAAGCTGAAGAACTGCACCCCGGTCGTGATCGACAACAAGGTCACGCCGAAGAACGACGTGAACCCGACTCCGCAGGAACACTAACAGGATAGCTTCCGCTTCCCTGTCAAGGAGCCATACGTGAAATTTACCGACCTCTTCATCAAGCGCCCCGTCCTGTCGATGGTGGTGAGCCTGTTGATCATCGTGCTGGGCATGCGTTCGCTGTTCAGCCTGCCGATCAACCAATACCCGAAGACGCAAAATGCCGTCGTGACGGTATCGACCGCCTACTACGGCGCCGATGCGCAAACCGTGGCCGGCTTCATTACCCAGCCGCTCGAGCAAGCCATCGCCCAGGCGCAGGGTATCGATTACCTGTCCTCGTCCTCGACCTCGGGCGTGTCGACCATCACGGCGACGCTGCGCCTGAACTACGATTCCAACCGCGCGTTGACTGAAATCAACACGCAGGTGAATTCGGTCAAGAACCAGTTGCCGCCGCAGGCGCAGCAGCCGGTGTTGACGGTGCAGGTGGGCCAGACCACGGACGCGATGTACATGGGCTTTTACAGCAATACGCTGCCCACCAACAACGTGACCGACTTTCTCTCGCGCGTGGTCAAGCCCAAGCTCGACTCGATCGAAGGCGTGCAAACGGCCGAATTGCTCGGCGCGCGCCAGTTCGCGCTGCGAGCCTGGCTCGATGCCGACAAGATGGCGGCCTACGGCATTTCCGCCGCCGACGTCAGCAATGCGCTCGCTTCGAACAATTACCTCGCCGCACTGGGCGTGACCAAGGGCCAGATGGTGACCGTGCCGCTGACGGCCGGCACCGACTTGCACTCGGTCGATGAGTTCAAGAAGCTGGTGGTCAAGCAAAGCAACGGCAGCATCGTGCGCCTGGAAGACGTGGCCACCGTCACGCTCGGGTCGGAAAACTACGACTTCAACGTGGCGTTCTCGGGCGTGCGTTCGGTGTTCATCGGTATCAAGGTGGCGCCCGAGGCCAACATCCTCGACGTGGCCAAGCGCGTGCGCAAGGCTTTCCCCGATATCCAGCAGCAATTGCCGGCCGGCCTGACGGGCGAGATCGTCTATGACTCGACCGACTTCATCAATACCTCGATCGTCGAAGTGGTCAAGACCCTGGTCGAGGCTTTATTGATCGTGACGGTGGTGATCTATCTCTTCCTCGGCACTCTGCGCGCCGTGGTGGTGCCCGTGATCGCCATGCCGCTGTCCTTGATCGGTACCTTCTTCCTGATGCTGATGCTGGGCTACTCGATCAATCTGCTCACGCTGCTTGCGCTGGTGCTGGCCATCGGCCTGGTGGTGGACGACGCGATCATCGTGGTGGAAAACGTCGACCGGCACATGAAGGAGGAGGGCAGGTCGCCCTTCGAAGCGGCCTTGATCGGTGCGCGCGAACTGGGCAGCCCGATTCTGGCGATGACCGTGGTCTTGATCGCCGTGTATATCCCGATCGGCTTCCAGGGCGGCTTGACCGGCGCGCTGTTTACCGAGTTCGCGTTCACGCTGGCCGCCGCCGTGACGGTCTCGGCCGTGGTGGCGCTGACGCTCTCGCCGATGATGTGCTCGCGCTTCTTCTCGCGCGACCAGGATAGCGGCAAGTTCGCTCACGCGATCGACGTGGTGTTCGAGAAAGTGCGCCATCGCTACTCGCGCATCCTGGGCAGTGTGCTCAAGACTTACCCGGTGCTGGTCGTGTTCGGCTTCATCGTGTTCTTCCTTCTGGGTGCGCTCTACATGTTCTCGAAGAAGGAACTCGCGCCCGAGGAAGACCAGGGCCTGGTGTTCTCGCAAGTGGTCGGCTCGCCGACGGCCAGCGCGGACCAGATGCAAGTCTATGCCGAGCAGATGTATGCCATCGCCAAGGACGAGCCGGAATACAAGCAGATGTTCCAGCTGACCGGCGTGCCGACCGTCAATGCCGGCCTGGGCGGCGTGCTGCTCAAGGATTGGGGCGAGCGCAAGCGCAGCCAGCATGAGCTGCAGCTCGACCTGCAGCAGAAGTGGAACCACATCGCCGGCGGGCGCGTGGCGGCTTTCCCGCTGCCGCCCCTGCCTGGTTCTTCGGGCCTGCCGGTGCAGTTCGTGATCACCACGACCGAGCCGTTCGAAAACCTGAACGCCGTGGCGCATGCGGTGTACGACAAGGCGATGGCGGACGGAAAGTTCTACTTCGCCGACGTGGACCTGAAGCTCGACAAGCCGCAAGCCACGGTGGAGGTGGATCGCGACAAGATTGCTTCGCTGGGCATGACGCAGCAGGACGTCGGCAATGCCCTCGGTGCCGCGCTGGGCGGCGGCTACGTGAATTACTTTGCGATCTCGGGCCGTTCCTACAAGGTGATCCCGCAAGTGCTGCAGACGGACCGCCTGAACCCGTCGGAAATCCTCAACTTCAACATCAAGACGCCCAGCGGCCAGATGATCCCCGCATCCACCGTTGCCGACATCAAGTACAGCGTCGTGCCGGAATCGATCAACCGCTTCCAGCAGTTGAATTCGGCCACGATCTCCGGCGTGTCGGGCTCGTCGGACGGTGAAATCCTGGCTTATTTGCGCAACACACTGCAGGAAGTCGCGCCCTCGGGCTACACGGTCGATTACTCCGGGCAATCGCGCCAGTTCATGAAGGAATCCGGCGGCACGCTGGTGACTTTCCTGTTCGCGCTGATCATCGTGTTCCTGGCGCTGGCGGCGCAGTTCGAGAGCTTCCGCGATCCGATCATCATCCTGTTCTCGGTGCCCATGGCGCTGTTCGGTGCGATGGCGTTCATCTTCCTCGGGTTCGCCTCGTTCAATATCTACACGCAGATCGGGCTGGTGACCTTGATGGGGCTGATCTCCAAGCACGGCATCCTGATCGTCGAGGTGGCGAACCACCAGCGCATGGAAGGCAAGAGCAAGATCGAAGCCATCATGGCCGCCACCGGCATCCGCCTGCGCCCCATCCTGATGACGACCGCCGCCATGGTGTTCGGTGTGATTCCGCTCGTCATCGCCTCGGGCGCCGGCGCGGCAGGCCGCCAATCGATGGGTATCGTGATCTTCACGGGCTTGTCGATCGGCACGCTGTTCACGCTGTTCGTGGTGCCGGCGTTCTACATGCTGCTGGCCAGCGAACACAAGAAGTCGCGCGCCGGCGTTGAGGTTGAAGGAGCGCCGGCGTTGGAGATGTAATCAAACGCTTTGCCTCATGAGAAAACGGCCGGCAGCGATGTCGGCCTTTTTCTTGCGCTCTGTCGCCCGGCATGGGTGCCGCGATGGGCTTGCCGAATGGCCGGTTCAGCGGCGACTTCCCACTCTCAAAATTCACTTCATGAGGATCGGCTCGCCTTGTCAGCGCCGGATACAGGCGCAAGCGGCTTGACGACGTTGCCGGCCTGGGCATGCAGCAGCGAAAGAAAATAGGCGAATACGGCTTGTTCCTCGGAACCTGCGGCGCAGGCCATTTCGCTGGCCTTGAACAGCAGCGCGATGGGGATCATGCTGTTTTCGACGATCCGTTCGTGTTGAACGCCTGGGGCGATCCGCAGGCTGGACACGCAATCGGCGATCGTGTCCCTGGTGTCTTGGAAATCGGGAAGGATAAAGTTGACCATGGCAATGTCTTGCAATCGATGGGAATGGCCGTAATTTCCGCTTGCTTCCGAAAATTACCAAAGGTCGATCATAAAGCATTACTTTACTTAACTCAATAAACAAGCATTGATTGAATGCAATGCCATCGCCGACAATCGCGGCATGGCAAACAAACGAACAGGCGAGCAGGAGGGCAACCAGGCCTTGGCCTTGCTGATCGCGCGTGCCATGAAAGACAGCGGCCTATCGGGCAAGGAAATCGCCGAACTGTGCGGCGTCACGTCGCAGGCGGTGTCGAACTGGAAGTCCACGGGCCGCATCGACAAGCAAAATCTGGAGAAGCTGGCGGGCCTGGCAGGCAAGCCGCTGGAGTATTTTTCCACCTTGCCGCCTGAAGCCAGGCACTATCGCCATACCGTGCCGGGGCGCCAACCGCGTGACCCGCAGGCGCGTGAAAGCGCGGCACGCTACAATGCCGGCAAAAGCACGCCCGGCGTTGCGGGCGAGGCCAAGGGGCTGGCGGCGCGCATCATGCGGCTTCCTCCCGAGCAGCGCAGGCTGATCGAGCAACTGGTGGATCAATTGGCGGCCGGCCACGCGGCCTGATTGCGCGGAATCCCCTGCGTTCCTTGCTACAATGACGGCTTTTGCGCCTCATTTGCCGCACCGCCATGAACGACATCCAACTCCTACGCAAAGACATCGCCACCGTCGCCGCCCGTCTGGCCAAGCGCGGCTATGCGCTCGACGTCGCCGCCTTCAACGCGCTTGAAGGCGAGCGCAAG
>DASVYZ010000540.1:0-3093 GCA_036391935.1 Burkholderiaceae bacterium
GGTCAAGCTGTTGCGTGCGATCCAGGAGCGGCGGGTGCGCAAGCTCGGCGCCACTGCCGAGGAAGCGGTCGACGTGCGCATCATCAGCGCCACGCACCAGCATTTGGCCGCCTGCGTCGAGCGCGGCGCCTTCCGCCAGGATCTGTATTACCGGCTCAACGTCATCGAGCTTGCCTTGCCGCCCTTGCGCGAGCGCAGCGACGATATCGCCATGCTTGCCTCGCTGATCCTGGACCGCCTGGCCGGCGGGGCGGCATCCGCAGTGCTGTCGTCGCAGGCGCTCCAGGCCTTGAAGGCTTATTCCTTCCCGGGCAATGTGCGCGAGCTGGAGAACATACTCGAGCGTGCAGTGGCGTTTGCCGGCGGCGGTGTGATCGAGGTGGCCGATCTGGCCCTCAAGGGTATCGGCGGCAATGGCGCCGCGCCCCCCGAGCTTGTATGCCGCGAACCCGAACTCGAGCCGGAAGCCGCGCAGATCGGGCACGCGGCCGAGGCGGCAAGCGCCAACCCGGTTCCCCCTATTGCCGCCGACCTGTTGCCGGCCCTGCCGTGCGACCTGCCTCGATACCTCGATGCGATGGAGCGCGAAATCATGCGCCGCGCGCTGGAGAAGACGCGCTACAACCGCACCCAGGCGGCCGATCTGCTCGGCATCAGCTTCCGCCAGCTGCGTTACCGCATGCAAAGGCTGGGCATCCATGAACCCGATTGACTATGCGATCGACGCGGCAGGGTGGTGCGCGGCCGCGGTGCGCCAGCCTTCGCCCAACTGCGACGCACGTCCCGAGGGCATGGAAACCGATCTGCTAGTGGTGCACAACATCAGCCTGCCGGCCGGGAAATTCGGCACCCCCTATATATATGAGCTGTTTTCCAACCGGCTTGACCCGGCGGCCGAGACCGGCTTTGCCGAACTTGCCGGCTTGCGCGTGTCTTCGCACTTCCTGGTGGCCCGCGACGGACGCTTGACGCAATTCGTCTCCACCCATGAGCGGGCCTGGCATGCGGGGTTGTCCTCGCATCGGGGACGCGAACGCTGCAACGACTTTTCCATCGGCATCGAGCTCGAAGGCAGCGACGATACGGCTTTCGAAGACCGCCAATACAGCGTACTCGCCGGATTGACCGAGGCCCTGGCGGTGGCCCACCCCTTGCGCTGGGTTGCCGGCCATGAGCATATCGCCCCGGGACGCAAGACCGATCCCGGTCCGCATTTCGATTGGGCACGCTATCGTGCGCTGCTCGGTCAAACCAGTCGCCGCAAGTTGCGCTTCCCTACCTGAAGCTCGCGCAGCACCGTCGTATTTTCGCTTCACTATTTACGCATACCATTTGCGCCGCGCCGCGTTGTTCACCACTTATCCACCGCCTATCCACAGGCTGTTCACCCGCTATCCACTGAATTGTCGTGCGGAGCGTGGCGATGCAAATTTCCACTCGCAGCGCAACAAAAATATGTGCAGTTTTGCCAGAAAAAGTGATTGCATCGTCCGGGTTTGGGCACTAGAATTAGTGCAAATCACAGGTTGGACACTATAGGTAGTGTTCTGGCGTGATTTTCGCTACTAGGGCTGTTCGTTCATTCCTCAACGCAAAATTCATATCAATAGATGCAGAAGAGGCCTTGATCAGTCTCTTTCCTGTGCAGATGAAGATGCGTTGTGCGAATCGGAATCTTCGATTTCGGTGCGCGCGCGGCATGCTCGAAAAGCCCCTGAACCCTCATGAAATTGCGGGTTCAAACCCTATATAAATAATGATACGTGACGGCCCGGCCGTCCCACGACTAACAAGCTTCGGAGGATTTATCCCATGCAAACGTCTCAGGAAATTACCGCAAAATCCCCCGCAGATTTCGGCCTTTCCCCGGGAATGGGCAATGTCGGCGCGGCATCGTCCGCGCCCGTCGGCTTTTCCGATTACCGCATCATCCGCCGCAACGGCGCCGTGGTCGGCTTCGAGCCGTCGAAGATTTCGATCGCCGTGACCAAGGCCTTTCTGGCTGTTAACGGCGGCCAAGGTGCCGCTTCGGCACGCGTGCGCGAACTGGTCGAGCAATTGACCAAGAACGTCGTCTCGGCCCTGGTTCGCCGCCAGCCGGCCGGAGGCACCTTCCACATCGAAGACGTGCAGGACCAGGTCGAACTTGCCTTGATGCGTTCCGGCGAGCATGACGTCGCCCGCGCCTATGTGCTGTACCGCGCCAAGCGCATGGAAGAGCGCGCGCAGCAGCGCGGCGGCAAGGAAGCGCAAGCCGATGCCGTCGTCCTGCACGTGGTCGAAGACGGCGTCAGCCGTCCGCTCGACATGGGCCAGGTGCGCACGCTGATCACATCGGCCTGCATCGGCCTGGAAAAGCACGTCGACGCCGAAGCCATCCTGGCCGAGACGGTCAAGAACCTGTACGACGGCGTGCCCGTCGAGGAGCTGCACAAGTCGGCCATCCTGGCTGCGCGCGCGCTGATGGAAAAAGACCCGGCCTATAGTCTGGTCACGGCACGCCTGCTGATGCACACCATCCGCAAGGAAGTGTTCGGCCAGACCGTGGCCCAGGCCGATGCGCAATCGCACTATATCGATTACTTCCCGCGCTTCATCAAGAAGGGCATCGAAGCCGAGTTGCTCGATTCCAAGCTGGCCCAGTTCGACTTGGCCAAGCTGGCCAATGCCCTGGTGCCCGAGCGCGACCTGCAATTCGGCTACCTCGGCCTGCAAACCCTGTACGACCGCTACTTCCTGCACGTGCGCGGCACGCGCATCGAAATGCCGCAGGCGTTCTACATGCGCGTCGCCATGGGCCTGGCCCTGAACGAAATCGACCGCGAAGCGCGCGCCATCGAGTTCTACAACCTGCTGTCGAGCTTCGATTTCATGAGCTCGACCCCGACCCTGTTCAACTCGGGCACGCTGCGTTCGCAGCTGTCTTCGTGCTACCTGACCACGGTGGCCGACGATCTGGACGGCATTTATGAAGCGATCAAGGAAAACGCCCTGCTGGCCAAGTATGCCGGCGGCCTGGGCAACGACTGGACGCCGGTGCGTTCGCTGGGTGCCCACATCAAGGGCACCAACGGCAAGTCGCAAGGCGTGGTT
>DASVYZ010000541.1:0-1641 GCA_036391935.1 Burkholderiaceae bacterium
GGCGAATTCGTGGCGGTGGTCGGCCCCACCGGCTGCGGCAAGTCGACCACACTGAACCTGGTGACCGGCCTGGCGAAGCCCTCGGCCGGCCAGGTGCGCATCATGGGCGAGGCGGTTCAGGGCATCGACCCGCGCATCGGCTTTGTGTTCCAGGCCGATGCGGTATTTCCCTGGCGTAGCGTGCTAGACAACGTCGCCGCCGGCCCGCTGTTCCGCGGCACGGCCAAGCGCGAGGCGCAAGACAAGGCGCGCGACTGGATTCGCCGCGTCGGGCTGGCCGGTTTCGAACACCATTATCCGCACCAGCTCTCGGGCGGCATGCGCAAGCGCGTCGCCCTCGCCCAGACCTTCATCAACGAGCCGGAAATCCTCTTGATGGACGAACCGTTTTCCGCGCTCGACGTGCAGACGCGCGCCTTGATGCACGATGAATTGCTCAATCTCTGGAGCGCCAACGGCGCCTCGGTGGTATTCGTCACGCACGACATCGAAGAAGCGCTGGCGCTGGCCGACAAGGTATTTGTCCTGACCGCCGGCCCGGCCACGGTCAAGCGCGTCTACGAGGTCGATCTGCCGCGTCCGCGCGTGGCTTCGGAAATCCGCTATACGGAACGCTTCATCGAATTGTCGCGCCAGATCTGGAGCGACTTGAAAGCGGAAGTGCAAATATAAATTTCTACGAATCTTCAGGACCCGACATCATGAACACCATCGTCTCCGGCATGCAGCCCGCCAATGCCGAATTGCAGGAAGTGGAAAGGCTCGCGCAGGCGCGCATGCGGCGCCGCAAGATTCTGGTCTACGGCCTGCGCTTCTTCGTCCTGGTCGCCGTTCTGGGCGGCTGGGAAATCGCCGGCCGTATGGCCTGGATCGATCCCTTCTTCTTTTCCATGCCCTCGCAGATCGCCGACCAGATCTGGCAGTGGTCCATCGAAGGTACGGCGCAAGGGCCGCTATGGACACAGATTCTCGTCACGCTGGAAGAGACCGTGCTGGGCTTCCTGATCGGCGCCGTGGCCGGCATCGTGGCCGGTATCGCGCTGGGGCGCAACAAGCTCCTGGCCGATATTTTCAGTCTCTACATCAAGATCGCCAATTCGGTGCCGCGCGTGGTGCTCGGTTCGGTATTCATCCTGGCTTTCGGCCTGGGTATGGCGTCTAAGGTGGCGCTGGCCGTGGTGATGGTGTTCTTCGTGGTGTTCGGCAACGCCTTCCAGGGTGTGGTCGAGGCCGACCGCAACCTGATTGCCAATGCCCATATTCTCGGTGCGAGCAAGCGCCAGGTGACGTTTTCGGTGGTGCTGCCTTCGGCCATGACCTGGATACTGGCCAGCCTGCACGTCAGTTTCGGTTTCGCGCTGGTCGGTGCCGTGGTCGGCGAATTCCTCGGCTCGCGCCAGGGCATCGGCCTGTTGATCGCCACCGCGCAAGGCGCGTTCAATGCGGCCGGCGTGTTCGCCGCCATGATCGTGCTGGCTGTCGTGGCGCTCGCGGCCGAGTATCTGTTGACCGCGCTGGAAAATCGCTTGCTCAAATGGCGTCCGCCGCAATTCGGCGACAACCACTGATCATTGAATCGGAAAGACGACCGTGACGAGCAAGCCGCTGCCGCTCGCACGGTCGGACAGGGTGACAATCGCA
>DASVYZ010000542.1:0-3183 GCA_036391935.1 Burkholderiaceae bacterium
TTGGCGAAGTCCAGCTTCTCATAGGCGGCCAGATCCTGCCCGGGCTGCGGAACGACAACCTTGAGCTCGCTCCCCTTCTTCACCGCGAGGTGCGAACCCATCTTTGGGCTGACACAAACCCAGTCCACGCCTTCCGGCACAGGCAGCGTGCCATTGGTCTCAATGGCGATCTCGAAACCGCGCGCATGCATGCAGGCAATCAGCGCCGCATCGAGTTGCAGCAAAGGCTCGCCGCCGGTGAAGACCACGTATTTGCTCGCAGTATACGCCTCGGGCCAGAGCTTGTTGATCGTTTCCGCCAGATACTCGCTATCGGCAAACTTGCCGCCGCCCTCGCCATTGGTGCCGACGAAATCGGTATCGCAGAATTGGCAAACAGCCGTCGCACGGTCTTCTTCGCGCCCGCTCCACAGGTTGCAGCCGGCGAAGCGGCAAAATACCGCCGGCCGCCCGGCTTGGGCGCCCTCGCCTTGCAAGGTGTAGAAAATCTCTTTGACGCTGTACATGCCGCAGTCCCCGCGCACCGGCGTTAGTGCCTGCGCATCGAAAAACCCATTATTATACATTGACTTAGCATCGGCAACCAAGCCGGCCGCAATGCTTCAATCGGAGATGCTGCGGCACAGCCCTGCGGTTTTCTCATCCGCCGGAAACATGCTCTCAATGCGCAATTCGTCCAGGGTCACGTCCCAGGGCGTGCCGAAGGTGGTAAAAGCCGAGAAGAAACGCATTTCCAGGTCACCCTTGCGGAATATGCAAGTCAACAGCGGCTGTGCGGCATCGCCGATGCCGCGCTGGCGCCAGCGTTCGGGGACATCGGGATATCTCAGGAGTTCTTCGAGCAGTGCGCGCGACCGGGTATCGGCCGGCGACGCCGCGATCTGATTGTGCAAATGGCGGATCAAATCCTCGGCCATCTCGTCCCAGTTGACGATGGCGGAGCGGATATCGCCCGGGTCGAACACCTGATGCAGCATGTTGCGATGGCGGCTTGGACCGTCGATGAACTTGCTGAAAATCCGCACGAAGGAGCGGTTCACCATCTGAAGATCCCAATGCCGGTTCGTGACCAGGGCCGGATAGGGATCGTGATGCTTCAGAATATACTCCACCGCCTCGCGCACCGGCGCCATACTGCCCGAATCGAGCGCCGTTTCGCGGTATTCCGGCGCAAAGCCCGCCGCGCTCAGCAAGGCATTGCGCTCGCGCAGCGGCAACTCCAGCACGCCGGCCAGCCGCCCTATCATTTCGCGGCTGGGCTGCGCCTTGCCGGTTTCGACATAGCTCAAATGCCGCGCCGACACACCGGCTTCCAGGGCAAGATCGAGCTGGCTCATGCGGCGCGCCAGGCGCCAATCGCGCAGCATGGCGCCGGTGGGGGATGTTGTCATAGCGCCATGATAGCCCAGCCCTCGCCCATTTCCATAACCTCGGAGGTTATTGCGCCCGTGCACCCGTCTTCCTGAGATGCCTTCCATCAACAACCGAGGAGAGCACGATGAATCGCAGAAGGTTTCTTGAAGCGGCTACGCTCGCTGCCATCACCCCCACAATCATGGCAGCAGAGGATGCCGGCTGGTTCGATGCCGCCCGCCGCTTTCGCACGAGCAAATACGGCAAAATCGCGTACATTGACCGCGGCCAGGGTGATGTTGCCCTGTTCCTGCACGGTTTTCCGCTGAACAGCTACCAATGGCGCGGCGCCATCGAACGCCTCTCCACCGAGCGCCGCTGCATCGCTGCCGACATGCTGGCCCATGGCCAGACTGAAACCGCCGAAGGACAAGACGTATCCGTCGCCGGCCAGGCAAGCATGATCGCCGACTTGCTCGACAAACTGGACGTCAAAACCGTGGACATCATCGCCAGCGACAGCGGCGGCGCCGTGGCGCAAATCTTCATGGCGCGCCACCCCGAACGCGTACGCAGCGCCCTGCTCACCAATTGCGACACCGAACCCGACAGTCCACCGCCAGCGGTGCTGCCCGTCATCGAACTGGCAAAGAAAGGGAAATACGCCGAGAAATGGCTGCTCCCATGGTCGAAGGACAAGGATTTGGCGCGCTCGGCCAAGGGCTTGGGCGGCCTGACCTTCACGCGTCCGGCCGAACTGTCGGACCGCACCCTGGGCATGTATCTCGATCCGCTGGTGGCCACGCCGCAACGCCGGGCGCTGATCGATGCCTATGCCATCGCACTAGCGCCCAATCCCCTGGCCGGATTGGAGGCGCAACTGCGCCAAAGCGCCATCCCGGTGCGCATTATCTGGGGCATGGCAGACAATATCTTCGATACGTCAGGCGCCGATTATCTCGACAAGCTGTTTCCGCGCTCGCAGGGAGTGCGGCGCATCCCCGAAGCGAAACTGTTTTGGCCGGAGGAGTACCCGGACCTCATTGCCGAGGAAGCGCGCAAACTCTGGCGCGCGTAGCACCAAGCGTGGCTGGAATTCCGCAGATCAGCTTTGCGGAGCCATCCAGACCAGATTCCACAGGTGGCCATCGAGATCCTCGAAGCCCTGGTCATACATGAAACCGTGGTCTTCCGGCGGATGCGGGATGCGGGCGCCGGCAGCGGCAGCCTTGCTGATCAAGCCATCGAGCTCTTCCTTGCTGTCGCAATTGAGGCAAATAACGGCTTCGTTCGCCTCTTTCGCATTGACGACCGGCTTGTTGATGAGCGATTGGAAAAAAGACTCGGTGGTCAGCATGGCATGGACGCAGTCTTCCACGACGATGACCATCGCTGCGTTGTCGCCGCTGACTTGCGGGTCGAAGCTGAAACCCAGAGCCGCAAAGAAGGCTTTGGACTTGGCCAGATCCTTGACTGGCAGGTTGAGGAAGACTTGCTTTTTGATGATGCCTCCCTGTCAAAAGTCGAATTGCAATACCAGTATCGGTTTGGCGTAAGCCGAACCGCGCACCACCAGGTCATCAAATATGCAGCGCATGCCCCAAGGCGCGCAGGGCCGCCTCCTGGATCGCCTCGCCCAGGGTGGGGTGAGCATGGATCGTGCCCGCCACGTCTTCAAGCGTCGCCCCCATCTCGATGGATTGGGCGAACGCGGCGGACAATTCCGACACCGCCTTCCCGACCGCCTGCCAGCCAACGATCAAGTGATTGTCGCGCCGCGCCACCACGCGCACGAAACCGTCCTTCGATTCGAGCGACATGGCACGCCCA
>DASVYZ010000543.1:0-2709 GCA_036391935.1 Burkholderiaceae bacterium
GCTAAAAAGCAAAATGGGGAATAAAGCGGTAGTTCCGGCTCAGTTTGCGGGATTTGGTTGCCGGTTTAATGCCGGCTTCAGCCCACCTGCTGCTTTTGATTCTGCCTGCAAGCCTGCTCGTGCCCCGCCGGGCTGGATGGCGAAAGGGAATGGAACAAGCCGATCAGCTTGCGCCAGGACAGGCGCGGCATGCTGTCGAACACGATCAGGTGCACCTGCACCGTGGGGGCGCTGGAACGCAGTTGCACGTCAAGGCCATACAAGCCCTGGGTATAGCCCAGGACGGCGATCAGGATGAAGACGATGGCCCCCTTGCCCGCCCAG
The DNA here is from genome assembly GCA_036391935.1 of Burkholderiaceae bacterium. Taxonomy (GTDB): domain Bacteria; phylum Pseudomonadota; class Gammaproteobacteria; order Burkholderiales; family Burkholderiaceae_D; genus PKWO01. The sequence goes on from DASVYZ010000543.1 coordinate 325, forward strand.
GCAAGAGCCAGCGAAAAAAATTTTGTTGTTTTAATAATTCCAGTTTGCGCATCCATGGAAGGTTCCCCGGTTATACCGCACTGCTTCCACTGCAACAACTACGTCGCGCCTTTGGCAGCGCGACCTAATATTAGTTCCCGCCTTTTTCCAAACCCTTGATTTGATTGGCGATTTCTCCGCTCAGTTGGGCCAGGGCCTGGGCATGGGCCGCCACCGCGTCGTCAAAATCGGTTCCGCGCGCCGGCACGCGCAAGTTTGCCTTGCCCGTCACCTCCGTCTTGCCGGCATGGATAAGCCAGGCCGCATCGATCGCCTCGGTACCGCCCAGCACAGTGTCGAAACGCGTGATATCGAGCCTGACCTGGTATTTGGCGTGCTGGCCGACATTATCTTCCGCTGTCGTTACGGACGCCCCATCGAGCAGCGGGCCAAGGTCATTGGCCACCACGCGCGGAATGGCCGACTTCAGCGATTCGGCCCAGCGCCTGGTATCGTGCACGCTCACGCTGTTGGGGCCCTGGCGCAATACCAGTTCCGCGCGGTCGACCGCCTCGGGCAGCGTGATCGAGGCGATCTGGACCGAGAGCTTGCCGCCGACACCGCCGGAGGGCTGCACCGGAGAGGCATCGCCGATCAGCGTATAGAAATGGTCTTGCGGCGTGCTGCATGCGCCGGCGAGCGCCATGGCCAAAATGGATAGCGTGGTGGATCGGTTCATTGCGCGCATCACGGTTTTTCCTCGGTTTTGCCGCGTATCAGCGATTCGGGGTGGCGTTCCAGGTAATCGGTCAGCGAGCGCAGCGAATCGGCGGCGCGGTCGATGTCGCGCAGCGAGGAACGCAAATCCTGCTGCAGCGGCGCATCGGTCTTCATCAATTCCTCGGCCGCTTCCAGCGTCTTCCTGGCCTGGGCCATGGTTTCCTTCGCCTCGGGCGCAAGGTCGCCGTGCACGCGCTTCAACAGCGCGTCGGTGGTTTCCAGCGTGGTGTTCAGCGACTTGATGGCCTTTTGCAGATCGGCCGCCATGTCCTCGATCGGGATGTTGTCGAGCTTGCGCGAAATATGCAGGAGCCTGGTCTGCAATTCCTCCAGCGTGCCCGGCACCGTGGCCAGCACGATGGGTTTCTTGCTCCAGTCGATCCTGGCTTGCGGCGCCTCGGGGAAGAAATCGAGCGCGACATACAACATGCCCGTCACCAGGCTGCCGCTCTTCAATTGTGCGCGCAAGCCGTGCGCCACGAGCTGGTCCAGCACTTCGCGGTCGGCCGCTTCGTTGTGCTCGGGCCGGTCGGCGCCGGTGCGGTAGTGCGCGCGCAGCCGCTCGGGATAGATATTGACTTCGACCGGGAACAGGAAGGTCTTGTTCTGCTTGTCGTATTCGAGCCCGATGGATTCGACTTCGCCGATGACGATGCCGCGGAAATCGACCGGCGCGCCGGGCGCCAGGCCGCGCACGGTTTCATTGAAGTAGAGCAGCATCTTGCGCACTTCGGTGTCGGCGTGCTTCATCGCGGCATCGCGGTCGCCGTACAGGGTGAACGGCGCGTTTTCGTTGGCCGGCGGCGCCACGGGCTGGTCCGACGGCGCCTGGAAGGTGATGCCCCCGACGATCACCGAGGCCAGCGATTCGGCATGCACCTTGACGCCCGTGGCATCGAGGCTGACTTCGACGCCGCTGGCATTCCAGAAGCGCGTATTATTGGTCACGTATTGGTCGTAGGGTGCGTTGATGAAGATGTGGATCACCACGCCCTTGCCGTCCTTGTCGAGTTCATAGGACGCCACCTGGCCCACTTCGATATGCCGGAAGTAGATGGTCGAACCCACGTCGAGCGAGCCGAGCTGCTTCGCGTGCAGCACGAAGCGCCGCCCCGGCAGGTCGGCCGTGATCTGCGGCGCGTTGTCGAGGCCGGTGAAATCGTCGCGATCCTCTTCCGATTTGCCGATATCGACGCCGATGTAGGCGCCCGAGAGCAGCGTGGAAAGGCCGGAAATGCCGCCGGCGCCGATGCGCGGCTTGACCACCCAGAAATGCGTATCGTCGCGCAGGAAGCCTTCGGTGCCCTTGGCCAGTTGCGCCGTCACGATGACGTGCGAGCGGTCCTTCGACAGCGCGATGGCCTTGACGTCGCCGATATCCACGTCCTTGTACTTGATCTTGGTCTTGCCCGCCTCCAACCCTTCCGCACTCTTGAAAGTGATGGTGATGGTGGGCCCGCGGCTGGTGATGGTGTGGATCAGGATCCAGGCGCCGACCACGGCGGCGATCACGGGGATGATCCAGACCAGCCAGGGCGCGGTGTGCCAGCGCGAGGCGACCACGGCTTGCGGCATGCTCGACGGCCCTGCCGACGGCGCGGCATCGCGCGCAGGCGGCGCCGCGTC
>DASVYZ010000544.1:0-2009 GCA_036391935.1 Burkholderiaceae bacterium
GCACGCGTTGCTGCGGGGAGCCAATGGCTTCCGCCAAGGCCGGCTGGGGCACAAACTCGGGGGTGAATTGGGGGGCGCGGCTGGAGGGGGCTGCCGGTGTTACGTCTTCGTCCCAATTGAGCATGGCGATGTTTTCCTTAATCTGCGAGTGCATCTTTATTCGATGCACTCTATTCAATGTAGTTCAAATTTTCGCGATTGCGAACCTTGTTTGCGCGGAATACGACTTGCCGAGCCGGCCTTATTGGCAGGCCTCGCACTCTTCAAAACCCGGGTCGCCCGGACGCAAGGCGCACGCCGCACCCGCGATTTCGGTCGGAATCGCCGCAGCCGGAGCAGCCATCGAAGCTGCAGCCGCGCCGGCAGCGGAACCCATGCCGGCATCGGCAGAGACCGCATTCAAGGCGCCTGCCTTGGTGGTCGACTTCTCGGCGTGCGTGGCGCCGATCGTGCGCAGGTAGTAAGTCGTCTTCAAGCCGCGCAGCCAGGCCAGCTTGTAGGTTTCGTCGAGCTTCTTGCCCGAAGCGCCGGCCATGTAGATGTTCAAGGACTGGGCCTGGTCGATCCATTTTTGGCGGCGCGAAGCGGCTTCCACCAGCCACGACGGCTCGATCTCGAAGGCTGTCGCGTACAGGTCGCGCAAGTCTTGCGGGATGCGGTCGATCTTGGCCAGGCTGCCGTCGAAGTACTTCAGGTCGGCGATCATGACCTCGTCCCACAGGCCGCGCGCCTTCAGGTCGCGCACCAGGTGTTCGTTGATTTCGGTGAATTCGCCCGACAGGTTCGACTTCACGTAGAGGTTCTGGTAGGTCGGCTCGATGCAAGCCGCGACGCCGATGATGTTGGAAATCGTGGCAGTCGGAGCGATGGCGACGCAGTTCGAGTTGCGCATGCCGTAGACCTTGATGCGCTCACGCAGGGCCGGCCAATCCATGGTTTCCGAACGGTCGGCTTCGAGATAGCCGCCGCGCTCTTCGGCCAAGAGATTCAGCGAATCCTGCGGCAGGATGCCGCGATCCCACAGCGAACCGCGGTAGGAACTGTAGCGGCCGCGCTCTTCGGCCAGCTCGGTCGAAGCGTAGTAGGCGTAGTAGCAGACGGCTTCCATCGAACGGTCGGCGAATTCCACGGCGCCCATCGAGGCGTAAGGCACGCGCATCATGTGCAGGCAATCCTGGAAGCCCATGATGCCCAGGCCGACCGGGCGGTGGCGCAGGTTGGAGTCGCGCGCCTTCTTGACCGCGTAATAGTTAATATCGATCACGTTGTCGAGCATGCGCATGGCGATACGGATGGTCCTTTGCAGCTTTGGCAGGTCGAGTTGGCCATCCTTCATGTGGGCAGGGAGATTGACCGAACCGAGGTTGCAGACCGCGATTTCCGAATCGTTGGTGTTGAGCGTGATTTCGGTGCACAGGTTGGAACTGTGAACCACGCCCACATGTTGCTGCGGCGAACGGATGTTGCACGGATCCTTGAACGTGATCCAGGGATGGCCGGTTTCAAACAGCATGGACAGCATCTTGCGCCACAAATCGAGCGCCTGGACTTTCTTGAACAGGCGCAATTCGCCGCGGGCAGCCTTGGCTTCATAGCCGATATAGGCTTCTTCGAAGGCGCGGCCGAACTTGTCGTGCAGGTCGGGCGTATCGGAGGGCGAGAACAGCGTCCATTCGCCCTTTTCCATGACGCGCTTCATGAACAGGTCGGGAATCCAGTTGGCCGTGTTCATGTCGTGCGTACGGCGGCGGTCATCACCCGTATTTTTGCGCAGATCGAGGAATTCCTCGATGTCCATGTGCCAGGTTTCCAGGTAGGCGCAAACCGCGCCCTTGCGCTTGCCGCCCTGGTTCACCGCCACGGCGGTGTCGTTGACCACCTTCAGGAAAGGAACCACGCCTTGCGACTTGCCGTTGGTGCCCTTGATGTGGGCGCCCAAGGCGCGCACCGGGGTCCAGTCGTTGCCCAGGCCGCCGGCGAATTTCGCCAGCAGCGCGTTGTCCTTGATC
>DASVYZ010000545.1:0-1990 GCA_036391935.1 Burkholderiaceae bacterium
ATATTGATCGACGGGCACAACCGCTACGAAATCTGCCAAAAGCACGGCATTGCTTTCAACACCGTGCAACACGACAAGTTCCAGAGCATTGAGCAAGTCATGCTGTGGATGATCGACAATCAATTGTCGCGGCGCAGCGTCACCGATTTCCAGCGCGGCATGCTGGCCTTGCGCAAGCAGGAATTGCTGGCGGCCGCCGAACCTCCGCAGCCGGCCGGCGAGAGCAGGCCGGCGCCGGTTGAAGAGGCTCAGGCAGGCCTGGCAACCCCAGCGGCATCGGCGAGCCCGAAGACCAGCCGCAAGGAAGTCGCACAGATCGCCGGCGTCAGCAGCCACACCATTGCGCAAATCGAAAAGATCCAGAAGACCGCCACGCCCGAGCTGATCGATGCCGTGCGGGCCGGCACGATATCCATCGGCGCCGCCGCCGCGGTCGCTTCGCTGCCGGAAGAGAAACAGGTGGCGGCTGTGGCCGGCGGCCGGAAAGAGTTGCGTCAGGCCGCCAAGGAAGTGCGCGAAGCCAAGGCGCCGCCGAAACCCGTGCAGGTCTTGCCCGAAGCACCCCAGGCCGAAGCCGGCGACGAACTCGGCACGCTCAGGGCATTGAACGCCGCTCTGCAGGCTGAAAACCTCGCGCTCAAGGAAAAGCTTGCGGCATTGAGCGCCGAACTGGAACAAGCCCGGCGCGCGGCCTGACGCAACCGGCGGATATTTCCACGGCGCGAACTGTTCAAGACGACAGCGGTATCCGCTACAGCAATTCGCCCTGCACCGCCAAATCGAATTTCGATATCTGATCGGCGGCCACCAATGCGCTGGCACGTACGCCCAGCAAGCGCAGCTTGCGCTCGAGCGGCGCACGCTTGAGGCATTGGCCGGCGGCGCGCCGTATCGCAACGGGGTCGGCGGTCGGCACCTGTAGTGTGAAATCGCGCGTTGCAATCTTGAAATCGTCGTACCTGAGCTTGATGCCGATGGTCTTGCTGAGCAGGCCCTTGCGGTTCAAGTCGCGCGCCAGCTTCTCGCACAGGTCGGTAAAGATTTCGCCGAGTATGGCCTTGTCGCGCCGCGCATCGAGATCGCGCTCGAAGGTGGTTTCGCGGCTGATCGATTTGGTGTCCGATCTCGTCTCAACGGGCCGGTCGTCCAGGCCATGCGACGCGGCATGCAGCCACTGCGCATAGCTCAGGCCGAAATGCTCCTGCAGCAGTGCAGGGTCGGCATGCGCCAGGTCGCCTATGGTGTGGATTTCGAGCGCAGTCAGCTTCAGCGCCGCCTTGGGGCCGATGCCGTTGATCTTGCGCGCCGCCAGGGGCCAGATGCGCGTGGGGATGTCTTCCATCCCCAGCACGGTAAGCCCGTCCGGCTTGTCCAGCTCCGAGCAAATCTTCGACAGCAGTTTGTTGGGCGTGATGCCGATCGAGCAGGTAAGCCCCGTCGCAGCCTTCACCGCGGCCTTGAGGCGCATGCCGATCTCCACTGTCTCACCCGCCACTTCGGTCAAGTCGATATAGATCTCGTCGATACCGCGGTCCTGGATGCAGGGCGCGATCTCGGCGACCGCGGCCTTGAACAGGCGGGAGTAGTGGCGGTAGGAATCGAAATCCGCTGGAAGCAGGATGGCATCGGGCGCCAGCTTGGCCGCTTTCATCGTGCCCATGGCCGAGAACACGCCGAACGCCCGTGCTTCATAGCTCGAGGTTGTGACCACGCCGCGGCCGACATAGTCGCGCAAGCGCGAATAGCGCCAGCTGCCGTCCGGCTGCTCGATGGGCTTGTGCACCGAGCGTCCCCCGACCACCACCGGCTGCCCGCGCAATTGCGGGTAGCGCAGCAACTCGACGGACGCATAAAACGCATCCATGTCGAGGTGGGCAATGCGACGGGGATGTGAAGTCGTCATGCTCGCGCCTGGCCGGCTGATTTTTCTGCTTGCGGCAACATGGTTTGACGGATACTGTTGTTATGTACAGTATACTATGTCATGCAG
>DASVYZ010000546.1:0-4380 GCA_036391935.1 Burkholderiaceae bacterium
GCGTCGAGCTTGACCACGTCGGCCACGGTGCCGAGCGCGACCAGATCGAGCAGGCTGTCGAGCTTGGGCTGGGTCTGTGCATCGAACACGCCGCGCTTGCGCAATTCGGCGCGCAGGGCCAGGAGCACGTAGAACATCACGCCCACGCCGGCCAGGTTCTTGCTCGGGAAACCGCAGCCGGGCTGGTTCGGGTTGACGATCACCGCGGCCTCGGGCAGCCTGTCGCCGGGCAGGTGATGGTCCGTCACGACGACGGCCATGCCGCGCCGGTTCGCCTCAAGTACGCCTTCGACACTGGCAATGCCGTTGTCCACCGTTACGATGATGTCGGGTTGCTTTTCGCGTTCGGCCAGCGCCACGATTTCGGGCGTCAAGCCGTAGCCATATTCGAAGCGGTTCGGCACGATGTAATCGACCCGGGCGCCCATGGCGCGCAAGCCGCGCAGGCCGACCGCGCAAGCCGTGGCGCCGTCGCAATCGTAGTCGGCCACGATGACGAGCTTCTTGCCGGCGGCAATGGCATCGGCCAGGAACGCTGCGGCGTGCTCGATGCTGTGCAGGGCGGCGGGCGGAAACAGGGCCGTCAGTTCGCACGACAGCTCGCGCGTATCGGTCAGGCCGCGCGCGGCATAGAGGCGTGCCAGCACGGGGTGCACGCCTTGCTGGCACAGCATTTCCGAAGTGCGGAAGGCATAGGGACGGATGGCGATACGGGTCATGAAGTCAGCCTCGCCAGGTTGGGGCGGGCCCAGAATTTCAGCAGGCTCGATCTGGTGATGATGAAGGTGCGCAGTTCGCCGGCATGCGTCAGGCACAGCGTGGCGCGCTCCAGTTTGCCGTCCTCGAGCGCCGCAAGCAACGGGGCGAACCAAGTGGCTTCCAAGGCCTGGAAGCGCTCCAGCCACAAGCCCCAGTCTTCGGCCAGCGCCGGCTCGCTCAAATCGTCAAGCAGGGCGAAGGCCTCTTCTTTTTTCGTATCGAATCCGCCCTCATGCCATGCCAGCGGCTTGGTGTCGATCGGGAAGGCGGCGCCGCCCCAAATCCAGAGCGAATTGACCGGCTGCTCGCGCCGTGCCTCGCGCTCCTGGTTGATACGGTTGTCGTGCCATTCCATCTGCACTTCGTTTTGCAGCTTGCGCCATTCGCGTTCGCCCTGGCCCTTCGGCATCCAGATATCGACGTTGTGGCCGCACGCTGCATCGGGGCTGGCGGTTTGCAAGCCGCGCCAATCGTCGGCACGGACAAGCCAAGTACCGGCGTTGCCATAGAAGAGCAGTTTGCCGGCAGCCTCAAAGGCCGGTTTTGCCATGTCGAACAAGGCTCGCGATTCTGCTTCGGCGAGCGGCAGACGGCGGCGGTCGGTCAACACGAGGTGGTCGCGCGCGATGTGAATGTGTACCGGGTGTAACAGGAACCAGTGGCCTTCGTCCGCAGTCTGACCCATCTCAAGCATATGGGGGGCAGCCATAGGCGGGCTCGATACGGCGGCAGAAGGCAAGCCCATGCGTCCGGCAAGGCGGTTTTCATGCGGCAGGCTGCGGGCAAACGGGTCGAAGCGCTCGACAACCGGCGCAGCGGCCTTGCCGAGCAGCGCGGCCAGGGCGGGAGCCTGCAGCGAGCGCAGCAGGTCGGCAGCCAATTCGGGCGGCGGCAAGCCGAAGGGAAGCAGAATTTCACAATGACGCATACGCTATTGTATGGCAAACTGCGAGATCAATTTTGGAGTAATGGCTTGAACCTATTCAAAAAAACGCCCTTCGAATGGCTGGTCGGCTTGCGCTATACGCGCGGCGGCGCGCGTGCCGGTCGCAACGGCTTCATCTCGCTTATTTCGTTTTTTTCCATGGGTGGGATTGCGCTCGGCGTGTGGGCGCTGATCGTCGTGCCTTCGGTGATGAACGGCTTCCAGAAAGAAGTGCTGGACCGCATGGTGTCGGTGCTGGCGCATATCGAGATATCGAATTACAACGGCGCCATTCCCGACTGGCAGGCGCTGGCCGCGCAGGTGGAAAAGAACCCGGCCGTGCGCGGTGCGGCACCTTATACCGCGGCACCGGCCCTGCTGTTGAACGACGGCGAAATGCGTCCGGCGCTGGTGCGCGGCGTGCTGCCGTCCGAAGAGCCCAAGGTTTCTGAAGTCAGCTCGCAAATCGTCGAAGGCAAGTTCAGCGACTTGCAGCCCGGCGAATTCGGCATCGTGCTCGGCAGCGAACTGGCCCGCGCGATGCACGTCCGTGTGGGGCAGAAGGTGACGCTCGGCGCGAACCAGGGGCAGATCACCGTGGGCGGCGTGATCCCGCGCTTAAAGCCGTTCCGCGTGGTCGGCATCTTCCATGCCGGCGAATACGAATACGATTCGACCCTGGCCCTGATCCATATCGAGGACGCGCAAAAGATGTTCCGCTTCGACGGCCCCAACGGCTTGCGCCTGAAGCTGGCGGATCTGCACGACGCGCCTTTCGTTGCACAGCAATTGGCCGGCACGCTGGGCGGCGAATATTCGGTGCGCGACTGGTCGATGCAAAATCCGACCTGGTTCGCCGCCGTGCGCACCGAAAAGCGCATGATGTCGCTGATATTGACGATGATCATCATCGTCTCGGCTTTCACGCTCATCATCACCCTGGTCATGACGGTGTCGGACAAGCAGGCCGACGTAGCCATCCTTCGCACGCTAGGGGCGTCGCCGGGGGCGGTGATGCGTATCTTCGTGATCCAGGGCGGGGTGCTGGGTTTGCTGGGCACCGGCCTCGGCATCGTGCTGGGCGTGGTCACCGCCAAGAACATCGACGTCATCGTGCCCTTCATCGAGCGCCTGCTGGGCGTGAAATTCCTGCCCTCCGATGTCTACCTGATTTCGGAAATGCCGTCCGATCTGCAATGGCCCGACGTATATTGGGTTGCCGCGGTCGCCATCCTGTTTTCCTTCCTTGCCACGCTGTATCCGAGCTGGGCTGCGGCCCGCATGCGTCCGGCGGAAGCGCTGCGCTACGAATAAAGGAGATCAATCATGAAACTCGTCGGTCTGTTCGATTCCCCCTACGTGCGCCGTGTCGCGGTATCGATGCGCCTGCAAGGTTTCGCGTTCGAACACGTGGCCTTGTCCGTGTTCCGCAACGTCGAGGAAATGCGCAAGTTCAATCCGCTGGTCAAGGTGCCGATGCTGATACTTGATGATGGCGACAAGCTGATCGAGAGCAGCTTCATCCTCGATTACCTCGACGGTGTCGCCCCGGTGCAAAAACGCCTGATCCCGGCGACGGGCATGGAGCGGATGAGGGTGCAGCAGCATTGTGCCGTGGCTTTGATCGCCATGGAAAAGGCGGTGCAGTACTATTATGAAACGGGCTTGCGTCCTGCGGAAAACACGTATCATGCCTGGGCCGAGCGTGTGCAGGCCCAGATGCACGATGCTTTCGCCATTCTCGAAGCCATGCCCGAATCGGCACTGCTGTCTGGCGCGCCGATCACGCAGGCTGACGTCAGCACGGCAGTTGCGCTGGCGTTTGCGCGCCACGTGCATCCGGCGCAATTGCCGGCCGGCCGTTATCCGCGGCTTGATCGCTTGTCGGCGCATTGCGAAGCGATGCCCGAGTTTGCCCAAACCCCGCTGGACTAATATGGCTGATTCTGTATTGATGTGCCGCGCGCTCGGCAAGACCTTTGTCCAGGGCAAGTACGAAGTCAAGGTCTTGAACGGCATCGACTTTTCGATTCGCGCCGGCGAGCGCATTGCCATCGTCGGCGCTTCCGGTTCGGGCAAGTCGACCCTGCTGCATCTGCTGGGCGGGCTGGACCAGCCCAGCACGGGTGAGGTCAGGCTGCTGGGCAAGGATTTCGCGGGCATGAGCGAAAGGGCGCGTGGCGATTTGCGCAACCAGGCGCTCGGCTTCGTCTACCAGTTCCACCACCTGTTGCCCGAATTCTCGGCGCTCGACAACGTTGCCATGCCCTTGATGATACGGCGCATGGCACGCGGGGATGCGCAGGAAAAGGCGCGTGCCATGCTCGCGCGCGTCGGCCTGGCCGAACGCGTTACTCACGTGCCCGGCGAATTGTCCGGCGGCGAACGCCAGCGCGTGGCCCTGGCGCGCGCGCTTGTGACCCAGCCGGCTTGCGTGCTGGCCGACGAGCCGACCGGCAATCTGGACCGCCACACGGCGCAAAAGACCTTCGATCTGATGCTCGAGCTGTCGCGCACGCTCGGCACGGCTTTCGTCATCGTCACCCATGATCTGGAGTTGGCCAGCCACTGCGACCGGGTGCTGCACATGACCGATAGCGGTTTGCAGGCGGATGCCCCCGCGCACTGAATCATGTGGATCGATACCCACTGCCACCTGGATGCCGGGGAGTTCGGCGGAGCGGGGGGGGCGGTAG
>DASVYZ010000547.1:0-2998 GCA_036391935.1 Burkholderiaceae bacterium
GAAGCCTACCTGCTGCTGTGCTCGCCGCAAAAGCGGCAGATTTACGACCAGCAACTCAAAATTTTCCTGCAGGCCAGAAAGCACGTGTTCAACCGCAGCAACCTGTGGCGAGCTGCCCTGGCGACGCTGGGCGTGCTCGCCGTCGCGGGCAGCCTGTACCTATTGCGCAGCACGCAGCACCTGGCCTGGAACGGCCCGGCTGCGGGCGGCGAACAAGCCATGCTGAACCAAGGGCCTCAGGGGGATGGACAGGGCCGCAATTAAGAACAAGCTCTGCCAAAGAGAAAGCGGCGCGTTTGCGCCGCTTTTTCTTTTCTCACCGGCTGAAAAATAGACCCGGCAGGTTGGTGCCGAGCACCAGCGAAGCCCGGCCCGACCTAGGTATCGTCGGAACCGAAGTCCACGTCGCCGCTGCTGCCCGAATTGTCGTCACCGAAGTCGATATCGCTCGAATCGTCACGGCTTGGACGGTCTTCATAGACCGGCACCTCGCGCACTTCATGCACTTCGCGGATGATTTCGCGGTCATGGCGATGGCCGCCGGCCATCATTTCACCGAGCGCCACGCCGGCAATCAAGCCGCCTACCGTACCGAGACCGCTGTCCGGTTCCACGTACATCGGCTGCTGCATCATTTGCGGCGGGTATTGTTGCGGATAGCCCGCCGGCTGATATACCGTGTTGGCGCCCGCGCTCATGCCGGCATTGACTTGCTGGGGCATGCCGAAGCCGGTGTTTTGCTGGCTGCCCTGATAGACCGATTGCGAGCTATTGTTGTTCAGCGGCTCCGGTTCCGCCTGCGGCGCCGGCTCGGCCTTGCCTTCGAAACGGCGGCGCAGGCTGGCCAGCTTGTCCGATTGCGCATCGACTTCGCGTTGCGGGACGGGGGTCTTGGACAGGCGCTCGATCAAGCCGATCAACGACTTTTCCGCATCGTCGAGCTCGGCCAGCAGGGCGGTATTGGGCGGGCTGGCCATGCGCATGTCGAGGCGCAGCGGCTTGACCGACTCGAGCAGCGCATTGGCCTGCTTCAACTGCTCCTGGCGCAGCGCCTTGACGCGTGCCTCGTCTTCCTGCTGGTCTTTCGCCGCCATGCGGCGGAACAGGAACCAGCCCGCAATGCCAAGCACGATCAAGCCCAGCACGACCCACAGCATGGTGTGGCCGGATTTATGCGGCACATCGGGCGCCGGTGCCGGAGGCGCGATATGGGTTTCGGCGCGCGGCGTGTATGCCGGCGCAGGCGTCACAGGCGCGATCTGGGCCGGCGCGGCGCGCGCGCCTTCATTGGCCAGCTTGTCGCCGAACACTTGGACGCGCGAGGGATCTTTCTCGAACGAATAGCTCGGGTCGAGCTGCTTCATCTGGTTGAATTCGCGCAAGGCTTCGTCATGCTTGCCGTTTTTGTCGAGGATTTGCGCGAAAATGTAGTGGTAGCGCGCATTGTTCGGATCGCCGGCGACCACGTCGCGCATCAGCTTCTCGCCCTTGGCGTAATCGTGATTGGTCTTGACGGCGATTTCGACGTCGTGCAGCGTCGCGGCGGCCAAGGCCGAACCCGCGAGCGAAAGCGCCAGCATGGCGGCGCACAGTTTGCCTAAGAGAGTCATGGTTTTCTGGCGGCACGGCCGCGTGGGTTGTGCAGGGAGCGGACGATGCGGGGGCCCGCATCGCCCGGCACCGAGTTTACTGCGATTGCTGCATCTTGGCTTTGAGCGCGGCCAGGCGGCTTTCGGCCGAGTCGCCCGTGCTGTTCACGTGGGCGAGACGGTCGTCGAGCGACTTGCCTGAAGCCTGGTCGACCGAGGCCAGGCGGGCATCGGCGCGGGCCGAGGTGAGCTGAGCCTTTTCTTCCAGACGGGCGAAGTCTTCCGACAGGTTCTTGCCGCCGATTCCGCCCAGGGCGGTGGCTGCGGTTTCCTTGGCGCTGGCGACTTGCTCCTGCACTTCGATGACTTCGGTGCGGCTCTTCAAGTCGGTACGGCGGCGGCGCATGTCTTCGATCTGGCGGTCCAGCTCTTCGACGGTGGGCTTCAACTGGCCGATTTGCGCATCATAAGCCTTGGCCTTGCCTTCATGGTCCATCTGGGCGTTCAGGGCGTCGGTGGCGAGCGCATCGTCGCCGGCCTTGACGGCATTGGCGGCGCCCTGGCCATAACGGGCCGCTTCCGACACTTCGTGATCGTGCTTCGATTGCAGCACGGTCAATTGTGCGCGCACGTCGGTCAGCGCGGATTCGGCCTTGGCGATGCTGTCGTCAAGCTCGCGCACGATCTGGCGCGCGTCGCGTGCCGGATCGGCGATGGCATCGGCGGAGTCGTTGAGCACACCCTTGATCGTGCGGGTAAGGGAATCGAGAAAATGCATCTGTATCTCTCCGTGAGGTAGGTCGAACTAAGCAGTTAAAAAAGCGCTATGGGTGAAACGGGCTCTCAGTGTAGTTAGCAAAACGAAATCATACAAGTGAAGAAAGCACAGTTTTCCACGCAGCAAGACGGCAGGAAAACCCCAGCGCCCTGATACAATGGCACGCTTCGAAATGCCTTGCATCGGTAAAACAAGGCGCCCTTGACCGATTTCAGGTTTGCCCGCATGTCCGCTCCCTTCCCCGGAATGAACGCGCCCCAGCGCGAAGCCAGCAATTACATGGACGGCCCCTGCCTGGTGCTGGCCGGCGCCGGCTCGGGCAAGACGCGCGTGATCACGCAAAAGATTGCGCACTTGATCGAGAACTGCGGCTACGAATCGCGCCACATCGCCGCGCTGACCTTCACCAACAAGGCGGCGACGGAAATGCAGGAACGTATCGGCAAGCTTCTGAAAGACCCGAAGCAAGCCAAGAACCTGACCGTCTCGACATTCCACTCGCTCGGGGTGAAGATTCTGCGCCAGGAAGCCAACAATCTCGGCTTGAAAGACCGCTTTTCCATCATGGATAGCGACGATTGCTTTTCCCTGGTGCAGGACATGGCGGTGACGACCGACAAGCAGGTGGTGC
>DASVYZ010000548.1:0-2032 GCA_036391935.1 Burkholderiaceae bacterium
CGCTCCACGTCCTCGTCGTACTGTGCGGCCGCCAGGTAGGCTTCGCGCAGGGTTTCGACGAAGGCCACGCCGCGGTAGGGCTTGGTCCAGGCATCGTGGAAATTGCCGAGCTTGCGGTAACGGTTGTCGAACAGCACGTGCGGCTTTTCCATCAGGATGGACAGGATGTGCACATGCAACCGGTCGGCGATCACCACGCGTCCGGTATTGAGCAAGTCCATGCCGCGTGCCTGGCGCGTGCTTGCCAGCCGGTTGTACAGCCCGAACAGCCACATGTTGCAAGGGTCGAGCGACTGGCGCATGCGCGCCGAATGGCGATGTACCCGGTTGAGGACTTTCTCCACCATGCCTTGCTCGAGCCAATCGCTGTTGTATTGCGTGCGGCCCTCGCGCAGCTCCGGCGCGTCGACGAACCAGCTTTGCGCGGATTCGCAATCGGTGCGCGCCAACACGAAGCGATCGTAGGGCGGATCGTTTTTGGCAGCGAGACTGCCGATGAAAAACGCCATATCGGGGCACAACGCCACGCGGCACGCGAAATGCGCCATGGCGAACTCGTAGCTGGCCTGGTCGCGCACCACGAGAGTGTAGTTACCGTGCGCCTCGATCGCCTGCCGCGTTTCTTCGAGCAAAGTGCTGTCCTCGAAGAAAATCGATTGCGGAAGTTGCACCACCGGCACGCCGGGAAACTCGCGCAGCACACGCAGGCGGAAACGCTGTTCGTCCGGCCACAAGGTGCCGAAATTGCCCCCGCCATGCATCAGGATCACGGTGTTCGGGTCCAGCACCGCGCGCAAGCCCGCATAGCTGAAGTCATGCATGTCGCTGGTATATGCCGGCGCCATGTGCCGCTGTTTCAGGTAAGCCACTTCACCAAGCCAGATCAGGCTGTCGCCGACATTGGAATTGTTTGGAAAATCAAGCAGAACCGGGCGGCTCCCCTCGGGCAGCAAGGGATCGAGCACCGTCCTCGCCTTGCGCTGCAATTCGAGGATCAATGTCTTTCCACCATATTTCCCGTCGGTGGCCAAAGCGTTGGGATGGATGTCTATCATGTCGTGGATTCAAGCTTTTTTAAAATTTCTTGTTGATCAGCAAGGATTTGAGCATGGCCATTTCAGACTTTTTGATCACGTTCAGCAAGATCAGGGCCAGCGCGTACAGCACTGTCACAAGCGAGCAGACCGCGACCAGGACCAGCAAGGGCGCGCCTGTAGCCCAAGCTTTGGCGAGTGCCCATCCGGGCACGAAAGCCGCAAATGCGGCGGAGGAAATGCCGAAGATCATTTTCCAGTCGGGGCGGTAGACGAACTTGCCGCGCCGCAAGCGGAACACGATGTAGAAATTCATGCACGCTGAAAACAGGATGGGCGTGAACAGCAAACCGATCGGACAGGCATAGGCGGCGGCCGCCATCGCCGCGAGCATGACCGGCAGGGCCAACATGGTGGCGCGTATCAGGTTCTGGCTCCGTTCGATGGAATTGAGCAGCAGCTGCAGGAGCACGACGTGGCTGCCTATGGTCAATTGCATCAGCACCAGCGGCAATATCCACGACAAGCCGCCGAATTTGCCGCCGGACATCACCGCCAGCGTACTTTCTCCGCTCGCGGCGGCACAGGCGATCGCCAAGGCCATCAACAGCAGGTTGGTCTTGTACAGCAAGGTGCAGCGCGCCGACAGCGCCTCGAAATCGCGGTCCTTGAGGTAACTCGCGATCATCACCGGCTCGAGCAAGCCGTAAAAGAAATGCATGGGAATGTATTGCCGCACCTTTTCCGCGAGGCTGATGAAGAAGCCATAGGCCGCAACAACCTCAGCCGGCAGGAAAGCGGCCGTCACCATCTTCATGAAATAGCCTTGGGGCGGCGCAGCCAGAAGCGTGAAGCCGAAGTTGTGCCAGCCCACCGCGCCCACCCTGCCCCAATCGGGCCAGTCGCCAGCGGCTTCGACGCGCGGCTGGGTCTCAAGCTCGACCTCGCGCAAATGCCGATGCACCACGATCGCAAATGCCAGGACGCCGAGCAATTCG
>DASVYZ010000549.1:0-8684 GCA_036391935.1 Burkholderiaceae bacterium
AGTTGGCGGCGCGCTGATCTTCACCGCCTCTATCGAGGGCGCCTTTCGGCGCCCTTTTGCTTTTGCAGGCAGCAATTCGCGCCTACAATGCTTTCGTCACTTACGCGAATAATGCAACATGAGCGCACAACTTTTCATCGGCCTAATGTCCGGCACCAGCCTCGACGGCGTCGATGGCGTGCTGGCGGAATTTGAGAATGGCAAGCCACATCTGCTGCAGGCCTGCTATCGCGCCTTCCCGCCCGACTTGCGCAGCGAATTGATGGCGCTGCAAAGCCCGGGGGGCGACGAGATACGGCGCGAAGCCCTGGCGGCCAATATGCTGGCCGACGTCTATACCCACTGCGTGGAACAATTGCTGCGCGAAGCCGATGTAGCGCCTGCCGGGGTGCAAGCCATCGGTTGCCATGGCCAGACCGTGCGGCACAACCCGCTGCAAGGCTACACGCGCCAAACCAATAACCCCGCCCTGCTGGCGGAACGGACCGGCATCGACGTGATCGCCGATTTCCGCAGCCGCGACGTGGCCGCCGGCGGCCATGGCGCCCCGCTGGTGCCGGCCTTCCACCGTGCAGTGTTTGGTGCCGAGGGACGGATGCGCGTGGTCGCCAACATCGGCGGCATGGCCAATATCAGCATCCTGGATGGCATGAGCGAAAAGCTGATCGGCTTCGACACCGACCCGGGAAACGTCTTCCTCGACCTCTGGGCAGCACAACACCTGGGCCAGCCTTACGACGCGGGCGGGCAATGGGCAGTCGGTGGGCAAGTGATGCCGCGCCTTCTCTCCGCCATGCTGGCCGAACCCTTCTTTGCGCTCGCCCCACCCAAGAGCACGGGGCGAGACCTGTTCGATCCGGTCTGGCTGCTGCGCCAGCTATCCGCCTTTCCGCAAGCCGCGCCCCAGGACGTGCAGGCGACGCTGTGCGCCCTGACGGCCCAGAGTCTGGCCGAGGCCATTGTCATGCATGCCGAACGAGCCGGGGAAGTCTACGTATGCGGCGGCGGCGCCTACAACACAGAATTGATGCGCAGCCTGCAGAAGGAATTGCAGGCGCGCTCGAGCCAAGCCGTGGTTGCATCGACCGATGCGCTGGGCATTGCGCCCAACCACGTCGAAGCCTTGGCTTTCGCCTGGCTGGCGGAGCGCTTCACCGCGCGCCAACCGGGGAATCTACCTTCCGTCACCGGAGCGCGCGGCCCGCGTATTCTGGGTGCGCTGTATCCGGCGGCTTGACAAGCCCCGCAGCAGAGTCAAGACAATGCGCGGCAAGGCTTCATCCGGCTACTTGATTTGAATTTGCGTCGTCAGCCAATTCCACGGTGAGTTCAAGGACTGGCTCTAGACAATGCAACAAAAAGGGCGCCGCAGCGCCCTTTTTAAAAGCTGAATTGGTACTCAGATCATACCGAGAACGAAGATCCGCAACCGCAAGTCGTCGTGGCATTAGGGTTCTTGATCACGAACTGGGCGCCTTCGAGGTCGTCCTTGTAGTCGATCTCGGCGCCGACCAAGTACTGGTAGCTCATTGAGTCGATCAAGAGCTGCACGCCGTTCTTGGTCATGGTGGTGTCGTCCTCGTTGGTAATTTCGTCGAAGGTGAAACCATATTGGAAGCCGGAGCAGCCTCCGCCCTGGACGAAGACGCGCAACTTCAGGTCCGGGTTACCCTCTTCCTCGATCAACTGGGCCACCTTGGAGGCGGCGCTATCGGTGAAAACGATCGGTGCGGGCATTTCGGTTACAGCGTTCATCTGTTTCTCCTGCAAGACTGCCAAGGGGGCTAAAGCATCATTATAGCCGTTCCCCTTCATTCGCGTTTTTGCCGAAGGCGGTCAGTTACTTGATGCGGCCAGCTTCAGCACCGGCTCCCCCACGGCTTCGTGGGTCAATTTGCCCGAAACCAGGGCGCCGCCGTGCATTTCGAGCGCCTTGTAATGGACATCTCCAGTTATGCGGGCTTTCGGCTGCAATTCAAGCAGGTCGGCCGAATAAACCGGACCGACAACTTCGCCGTTGACAATCAGGTGTGAAACGCGCACCTCGCCTTCGACGCGAGCGTGCTCCGACAGAACGAGCAGGCTGGGGCCTTCATCGGCAATGACGTTGCCCTTGACCTTGCCGTCGATACGCAAGCCGCCCTTGAAATGCAAATCGCCTTCGATGCTGGTGGACGCCCCGATCAGGCTGTCAATGGTGTTTTTGGCGGAACGTCCGAACATGGGGTTCTCCTCAATTAGAGATTCATCGAGAGTTGTGCCCTGATTTGTCCCTTGTCCAGTACCCGTGCTTGAACCGCTTTCGCCACGGCGCCCTCCGGAAGAGTGAGTACTCCCTCCGCGCGCTGATAGTGCTTGAAAGTCAGCTTGTACTTGTCTGGTTCGGTCGCGTTTTGCTCAGGGAAGACGATCATAACACTTTTGCCCGCCTGCACAACTGTTACTGTCAGTTGCAAATTGCCGGCAAAATCATGATCCACTTTCCCGCCTTGCATGATCAATAATTGATAGTGCAACTGGTTCGGCGCGACCGCCTCGGCTTTCATGCGGCGGATCGATACGCCAAAGGAATTATTGTCAGCGGGCAACAGACTTTCGAAGAAAGCCAGGTCTTCCTTGAGCTTGAGGTTTTCGCCCTCAAGCGATTTGACTTGCAGTTCGAGCTGGGCTTGCTCGGACTTGTCCATGTTTTGCTTGGTCTCGGCGGAATTGGCAGTGGTCGAGTATTGATCGCGTTCGGCGGTGAGCTTTTCCACCTGCTCGCGCAACTGCTCCACCTGTACGCGGCTCACGCCGCCATTCAAGCCGGGCAGCCTGCCCTCTTCATAGCCGAATTTGATCACTGCCAGGCAAACCGCCAGGAACAGCAAAATGCCGGCCGCACGCAAGGGCCAGGGCAATTGGGTCTTGATTGTCATGCGTGGCGCCGAAATCGACATGCGACGCCACCAAAGCCGGAATTTCATCGAATTATTAAAGGTACTCGAGTTGGACATGATGTTTTTTAACAATCTCCCAGATAACCGCAATGTGCATCAATACGGGGAAATCATCAAGACCATTTCGCAATCCGCAATCGAATCTTTGCAAATCAAATAAAACAAATGCAACATTGCTGCGACTTTCGATCCGGAACCGAATCCTTGCCAGCAAAAACAAAAGGCCGCCGGGATCTCCCTGGCGGCCTTTTGCGCAACGCAATAGAGCCTTGCTTAGTGCCTCGCTTAGTGCCTCGATTAACGCTTCGAGAATTGCTTTGCGCGACGTGCCTTGCGCAGACCAACTTTCTTACGTTCGACTTCACGCGCATCGCGGGTGACGAAGCCGGCTCGGGCCAGCTCGCCCTTCAGCGAGGCGTCGTAGTCGATCAGGGCGCGGGTGATGCCATGGCGCACCGCACCGGCCTGGCCGGATTCGCCGCCGCCGTGCACGTTGACCATGATGTCGAAGCGCTCGACGTTGTTGGTGAGAACCAGCGGCTGGCTGATGACCATCAGGCCGGTTTCGCGCGAGAAGTATTCCTTCGCGGGCTTGCCGTTGACGACGATCTGGCCGGTGCCGGACTTGATGAAGACCCGAGCCACTGCACTCTTGCGACGGCCGGTCCCGTAGTTGTAGTTACCGATCATGGCTTGTCCTTAGAAATCGAGTGCTTTGGGTTGCTGAGCCGAGTGCGGGTGGTTGCCTTCCGCATAGACCTTCAGCTTCTTGATCATGGCGTAGCCGAGCGGGCCCTTGGGCAGCATGCCCTTGACGGCCTTCTCGAGCGCGCGGCCCGGAAAACGCTGTTGCATCTTCAGGAAATTGGTTTCGTAGATACCGCCCGGATAGGTCGAGTGGCGGTAGTAGGTCTTGTCGGTAGCCTTGGCGCCGGTGACGCGCAGCTTGCCGGCATTGATCACGACGATGAAATCGCCCGTGTCGACGTGCGGAGTGAATTCGGGTTTGTGCTTGCCGCGCAGACGGCGTGCCACTTCGCTGGCGACACGGCCGAGGACTTTGTCCGTCGCGTCAATCACGAACCATTCGCGCTTGACCTCATGGGCCTTGGCGGAGAAGGTTTTCATGTTTGACATCCTAATAAATAATAAAGCGCCCAAAAATGGCGGTTCCGGGGTTAAAAACGACATCTTTCGCCGGACTCAACCTTGTTTTTCTCCCTGGGCACACGGAAGAACCAAAGATTATAGTCTTTTCAAAGACTTAGCGTCAAGCAGTTGTTGAAAAAAGCGGCAAGGTAATGCTGAAGGTCGTCCCCTCGCCCGGTTTGCTGGTAAAACCGATGTAGCCGTGGTGCCGCTCAACCACGGTTTTGACGAACACCAAGCCCAGTCCGACGCCTTCCTGGCGCGGTTGGCCCGCACCCTGGATGCGCTGGAAGCGGCGAAACAGGCGTAGCTGGTCGGCTTGTGCGATGCCATACCCCTGGTCCGCAATGCTGCACACCACCGTTGGATGGGTCAGGTCGGCTTGCAGGCGCAAGGCACAGGTGATGCGCGTATCCGAAGGGCTGTACTTGAGCGCGTTCGACAGCAGGTTGGTCAGCGCACGCGTCATCAAGGCGCGGTCGACGGCAACCACATATTCCTCGTCGGGAAATTCGGCGCCGATGGCGATATGCCTGGCCTGCGCCTGCGCCCACATTTCGTCGATCGCCTCCTCCACGATTTGCCGCAGATCGACTTCCTCGAGCCGGTATTCCTGCGATTCGGCGCGCGCCAGTTGCACGAAATTGTCGGCCAGATCGAGCGTTTTGCGGCTGGCCTTTTCAATGCGCTGGAAGAATTCCTCAAGCGGCAGCGACGTTGCGCTATCGCGCTGCATCTCGAGCAGCGCCAGAATCGAGGCTTGCGGCGCACGCATGTCGTGCGAGATGAAGCGCAAGGTCTCGTCGCGATGGCGCTCCGCGGCGCGGATCACCGAAATGTCGGCCACGCTGACGATCCAGCCGACCAGCACACGTTGCGCCGTGTGGCACGGCGCGCTCTTGATCAGCAGATCGCGCTCCCTGGCGTCGCGCACTTCGATGCCGTGCGGGTGCCGCGCCACCTTGCCTTCATCGAGCAAATCCCACCAGTTGAAATGCGGTTGCGCCGCCTCGTCGAGCGGCTGCGGCGATTTCAGACCGGAAAACAGGTAGGGCACCAGCGCATCGCCCGCTCCGGGGATATCGAGCGAATCGAAGAAAGCCAGGGCCAGGCGGTTGGCCAGCAATACGTGGCCGTCGACCGAGCACACCAGAGTGGCATCGGGCAGGCTGTCGAGGCTGTCGGTGACGAATTGGCGCAGGTCGCGCACACGCCGCGCCGCTTTTTCCATGGCCTGGATACGCCGTGCCAGCACATCCTGGATCGGGCGCCTGGCATCGTCCTCACCGAGCTCGGGCAAGACATGCGGCTCGCGGTCGAGACGCAGGAACTCGCGCCCAAGGTAGGCGATCGCCGCTTCAAGGCGGCGCCAGCTCCACAATGGATAGGTCAGCAGCAGCACGACCAAGCCGGCGGCGGGGGCAATCCACAACCCGGCACGCATGGCGGCGCTGCACGCGAGCAGCGCCGCCCCGAACAACAAGGCGCTCAATACCAGCGAAATGCGCGGCGAGAAAAACAGGTAGCCAAGCATGGCCAGCAATACCGGCAGCATGGCAAAGAGCGCCGTCTGCCAGGGCTTGGCGATCGCGATCGAGGCACCGTTCAAGATGCCGGCCAGGATATTGGCATGGATCTCCACACCCGACATGCTGGTGTTGCCAGCCATCGGCGTCGGGTATTGATCGGTCAAGCCGGCTGCGGTGGCGCCGACCAGCACGTATTTGTCCTTGAAAAAGCTGTCGGCCACTTCGCCGCGCATCACCGACACCAATGGCACCGAACGGAAATGGCCGCTGCCGCCGCTGAACGGAATATGCATCTGCTCGCGCCGCTGCCAGCCGTCTCCGGAAACCGCATCGGCCGCCGAAAGCGGCTGGGGTTTGGTCTTGCCGCTGACGGCAAGCGCGAATTGCGGCCACCAGACGCCATGCTGGCCTTCATAGAGAAAGACGCTGCGCACCACGCCGTCGGAATCGACTTCGAGATCGATGTGCGACAGTGTCGACGATGCGGCGAACGCGGGCAAGGGCAGCCCGGCAACCAAACCCGCGCCGGCATCGGCCATCACCACCGGCAGGACGGTGTGCGGATGCGCTGCAAGGGCGCGTGCAAGTGCCTCGTCGCCGGGCCTTGGCCCTGATTCGCCCAGGCCGCCCGCATCGGCACGTTCGGGTTCCGCCAGGATCAAATCGAGCCCGACGGCGCGCGGCCCCGCTTGCGTCACACGTTCCAAGGTACGAGCGATCACGCCGCGCGGCCAGGGCCACCGTCCGAGCTGCGCCAGGCTGTAATCGTCGGCCGCGACGATGATGATGTCCCTGCGCGCCGGCTGCGTGTGGGTCTGGATCAGCCTGTCGTAGAAAGTCTGGTCGAGCCGGCCCAGGCCGTTCCTGCTGCCGAGGCCGGCTGCCAGCAACAGCAGGAGCGCCGTCAGCACGCTCCATTCGCCGAAGGCGATACGGCGCGCGCGGCTGGCCGGGTCCGGCGCCATGTCAATCCGCGGCGCGGGCTTCGCTGTCGCCAGCCCGCACCGCCTCGCCGAACCCGGTACCCAGGCGGCTGTGGATGGTGAACTTCTGCGATTCCGAAAAGGCGCCGACATAACCGTCCGGGTCGGTCGCCTGAACCCTCACGTAGTAGGTGCCAGCCGGTGGGCGCGGCAAACGGATCTCACCCTGCCCGGTCCGCTTCTCCAGCAGCAAGGAAGCGAAATCCTTGTCGCGCCCTATCTGCACCAGGAACGTCTGCCCCGGCTCGGAAGGCCAGTTGAAACTGAAGTCATTGCCGCCCTGATCCACGATAGGCGCCAGCTTTTGCGGCACCAACAGCTCGAAGGCTTGAGCGTCGCCGAACGGGCCATGGTCGCAACCGCCCGCATGCGCGGAGACACTGGCGGTACGCCACCAGTATTTTCCCGGCGCCAGCGCCACACCGGCAAATTGCAGGCCGCCAACCTGCGCCTGGTCGATCACGATATCGTGGAATGCCGCATCCTTCGCCACCTGCAAATGATAGAACCCGGCATCCGGCGCTTCGATCCATTCGAAATCGACGTGATCGGCCCGCAGCTTGGCCAAGGGCCGCGCGTTGAACGGCGGCACGGGCCTGGCCTTGAGCTTGAACGGCACGATACGCGGCAAGCCTTCGAGGCCTTGCTTGTCGATTGCGGAGAAACGCAGGAAATAATCACCATCCGGCAGGCCGTCGACCTTCAGCATCTTACCTTGGCTGCGCACTTCTGCGACGATGTTTTGCGCATCCTCATCGCGCGCAATCTGCCCGTGGTAGGAAACGGCGCCAGCCACCTCCGTCACGCCAAACCGCACGATGGTGCGCTCCTGCAATGCGTAGCCGGGCTCCAGCTCCGGGGCCGGCAGCAAGGCGACAGGTTTGCCCACGCCATCGGCGTCGACGATATTGCCCTTGCCCGCCGTCACGTCCACGCTGGCCGGCTTGCCGGGCGTGCCGACCGCAACCACGCCGCCCAGCACTTCACTGGCAATGCTCTTGCCGACCACCGCCACGCGGAAATGCGTCCCGCGCACGCCGGCAGTCGCCAGTTGAGAATGCACTTCGTAGCGGCCCTTGTTGTCGCCGAGCGGCGAGACGCGCGATTCGACGTCACCATCCTCGAGCATGATTTCGGTGCGCGGGCTCCTGGTGAAACGCGCCATGCGCAGTGTGGCCAGCTTGACCTTGCTGTTGGACGGCAGCGAGATATGGGAGCCGTCAGGCAGGGAAAACGTGATGAAACTGTTCGGGCCGGTGCTCACTTCGCCGCCCTCGGCCAGCTTGCTGCCGATCGCGACGGCGGCCTGCGCTCCACCCGCAGGGGTCAATGTGACTTGTCCGGAAAATGCGCTGACAGTCGCTTCGCTGGGATCATCGGGCAAGAGATTGGCCGGAATCACGATGGCACTGCCGATGGGAATGCGCCTGTCGTTGCCGATGTGGTTGATCCGTCCCAGTTCGGACCAGTTGTTGACACTGGAAGTCAGCTTTTGCGCGATCGAGATCAGCGTGTCGCCCGAGGCGGCATAGTAGGTCAGGCGGCCGGTCTCGACAGCAGTCGTTCCCGCGGCATGGCTCACATCCCGGGCATAAGCCGACACGGCAACCCCAAACGCCAAGGCTGCAAACAGTCCCGCTCTGCGCATAGTCCTCCCAAGGTTTTCTTTGTCATCCGGCGCGACATTGTACCTTGTCGAACAGTTAACAAATGTGAACTATTCGCTAGAGCCCGCGTTCGAGCAGCATGAGTTGCTCGCGCCATTCGGGCTTCAAACGGTAGAGCTGGGCCGGCCGGTGTGCGCCGGCTTCCTCGAACCGGCCCTCGAGCGTTTCCAGCACGTCCATCTCGGCGATCTTGCGGCGGAAGCTGACCTTGTTCAGGCTCTCGCCCATCAGGGCTTCATAGACGCGCTGCAGTTGCGGCAGCGTAAAGGTTTCGCCCACGAGGTAGCAAGGCAGCGAGGAATACTGGCTCTTGCTGCGCAACCGCGCCACGGCGGTGTCGATGATGGTACGGTGGTCGAACGGCAGTTTGACCTTGCGGTCGACGCCGGCCAGCACCACGCCGGCATGGCCGGCCTT